>JAFUHJ010000174.1 GCA_017468935.1 Candidatus Methanomethylophilaceae archaeon | reverse complement strand
TTGCATGAATCTTGCCAAACATGTAAAATATTGCATTTTGAAACGTGCTATTTATGTAATTAATCACAATATGAATCGTGCCAAACATGTAAAATAAAGCATTATAAAACATGCTATTTATGCACAGTATAAAAAACAATATATAATCTGGGCTCATCTGTCATTTGATGTTCCGCCGTAAAATCTATGACGCGATGAAATCCTGGAAGGAGGAGAATTCTGGCAGATGCGCACTGATGATAGAGGGAGCAAGGCGTGTCGGAAAGAGTACGATAATAGAGGAATTCGTCAGGAATGAATATGCTTCGTATATCATCATAAGGTTCGAGAAGGCGGGTGAGGAAGTGAAGGAACTGTTCAGGCACATGAATGATCTGGATAGGTTCTTCCTATACCTCCAGCAGTTCTACGGCGTCGAACTCCAAGAGCGTAAGAGCGCTATAGTATTCGACGAGGTTCAGCTGTTCCCTCTGGCAAGACAGTCCATAAAGATCCTTGTCGAGGACGGCCGTTATGATTATTACGAGACAGGCTCTCTGATCTCTATAAAGGAGAACATCAGGGACATCCTCATACCGTCGGAGGAGGATACGATGTACATGTATCCGATGGACTTCGAAGAGTTCCTGTGGGCAAGAGGCGACACGATGACGATGCCGTTCATCAGATCGTCCTTCGAGAAACTGGAACCTGCAGGGGATGAGATGCACGAGTTCCTAATGGAGAAATACCGCACATACATGATCGTGGGTGGCATGCCCCAGGCGGTACAGAGTCTCATTGATGACAATTCTTTCGCCTCGGTAGAGAGGACAAAGAAACTGATCCTCGACCTTTACACAAAGGATGCCGGGAAGCTGGATGGGAAGACGGACACATTCAAGGCATCGATGATTTTCCGCAGCCTTTCCGCCAATATCGAGAGGCACGATAAGGTGTTCTCGCCGACTATTGTGAGAGAAGGGTCGAGTATGAGGGATTTCCGCAATTCGCTCTATGACCTCGGAGAGTCCATGATGGTCAACCTATGCTACAGGATTACCGAACCTTCTCTTGACCAGGGCAGCCATTACGATTCGGACGATCTGAAGATGTACATGAATGACACCGGGTTGCTCCTCACACAATCATTCGGGTCGATAGGTACGGACAAGGACGGCGTATACAAGAGCCTGCTTACAGGCGATCTGAATATCAACGAAGGGATGTACTTCGAGAACATGGTGGCCCAGGAACTCAGGGCCTCTGGTCACGGCCTCTATTTCAGTAAGTTCACGCACAAGGATTCGGAAAGGTTGCAGGAGGTGGATTTCGTGATCGAGAGGGATATGATGCCAGTCGCCGTCGAGGTCAAGTCCGGAAAGAAATCCGGTCAGCATCTGTCCTTGGACCGCGTCATGGACAAGTATAAGGACAAGGTCGGAAAACCCTTCGTGATACACTCGAAGGATGTGAGGGTCGCGGACGACGCCATCTATATCCCGATATATATGGCATCTTTGCTGTGATATGCCTGCATCTGATGGTCTTTTATCCTTATTCCCAAATGTCGGAGGCATGCCACTAGGGGATCCTCACGGAGCGAACTTCGAATACACGGTCGAAGGACTGCCAGAGACCATCCATGTCTGCACTATACCCGTAAGGGACGTTCACAGGTCCATCATATTCTATACGGATATCCTGCACATGGAGGTCCTGTCCGAGGATGAATGCGAGGCATACCTCATCAGAGGGGAATGCAGGATCATCCTGAAGAGATCGGATAAGGTCGGCATAGATACAGGACTCTACTTCGGAGTGGATTCCCCGTACAATACTCGCAGGCGCCTGATAGACGAGGGCGTGGTCTTTGAGGAGGCTCCCAGACGCGGTCCGTTCGGTACGTTCTGTTCCATACGCGATGACGATGCGAACATCATCCACCTCATCGAGATGAAGGCGGAGTTCAAGAAGAAGGAATGAGGGGTCTCCCCCTCGGTTATCGTTTCAATCGCCCAGATTCGCCTTGGCGATGGCCTCGTTGAGTTCCGTCTGGAGCTGTACGGGGAGTCCGTTGATGTTCCCTCCGGAGAGGAATCCCTTGACGATCATACTGACTGCCTCGTCCTCGCTGAGGCCTCTGCTCATCAGATACTCGATCTGATCCCTTGCGACCTTACCGACGGCCGCCTCATGGGTCATCTCGACATCGGCGATGTGCGCTTCCAGTTCGGGGATGGCCAGGGTGGTTCCGCCGTCCTTCAGGATGATGGATCTGCACTCCAAGTGTCCCTTCGCTTCTGGCGCGTTACCGACCATGCGTCCTCTGGCGCACATCTTTCCGCCCATGGATATGGACCTGCTCATGATCTCCGCCTTGGACTTCCTTCCGTTCAGGTTGACCATTCCGCCGGTGTCGATGTCCGAGCTCTCGTGCGCGATGCACATGGTGTTGTAGGTAGCTGACGAATTGTCCCCAAGTGTCGCCACGGGGAAGCTCTGCAGCGTTCCCACAGGGTTCAGGATGACATAGTTGTTGGTGTAGTTGGAGTTCTTTCCTACAACACAGCTCGTCCTCGGGCGCACCCCGGTCTGCTTTCCCCAGCTGTGGATCATGCTGAATGTGAGGTTGGAATTGTCACCGAGGTAGATCTCCGACACACCCACATGCAGAGCATCGTTGGCGTGATGTGCGGTGGAACATCCGGTGAGCATCTCCAGCGATGCGTTGTCCTCCACGATGATGATGTTGTGGAGGTTCTGGATCGACTTGTTCTTGTTCAGCAGCATGCAGGTCTGCAGAGGGTTCTTGATGTGGTATCCGGACTTCACCCTGACGAAGTATCCGTCACTGTCCTCGAGGTAGGTCCTGGCAGTGTACTTGTCCTTGGTGGGGTCCATGGCCTTCCAGAAGTGGTCCTTCAGACCGTCGTACTTCTTCAG
>JAFUHJ010000016.1 GCA_017468935.1 Candidatus Methanomethylophilaceae archaeon | reverse complement strand
TTCGACAGAAGGAGACCTGAACTGTATTGATCATACCTTCTCAGCATGGTTGTCAACACAGCCATCCACGAAATCCTTCAGGATCTTGAATCTCTGGATGTGTATGTAGTAGATATGGTCCGGACCCTCTACACGGCTGTTGACCAGTCCCGCCCTAAGGAGGCACCTAAGCGCCTTGTTGGTCCTTTGGGCATCCATTCCGAAGAGTCCATCAGGGAAGGGAGAACGGATTTCCTTCTTCTGCAATCCTTTCAGAAGGGTCAGCGAATCGGCATCATCCAGAACGGCAATGATATCCAAAAGAGGATTGGCCGAGATGTTCATCGTGATCGGTCCGCACGCACAGACGTGCTTGCTCATCTTCGGCTTGTTCTGCTCTTCCATGATACCGCATGGGGTATACCCCTACATAATGATATTCAATAGTCGGCGATGACCTGTGTCATGTATATAAATGTGGTAAACTTAACCGCACCAGTGAACCGATGAGAGTCTGTGCATATTCTGTCAGGAAATTCGATGAGTAGGAATTCTTCCAACAAGCATCAAGGGAACTCGGGGTTGAGATAAAATGTATCGAAGAAAACCCCTCGATCGATAATTGCGACGAGGCATCTGGATGCGAATACGTCAGTGTCTTCACGACCCCTATTACCGAAGATATCCTGGATAGGTTCAAGGAGTTGGGAGTAAGGATGATCTCCACAAGGTCCATGGGATTCGATCACATCGATATCGCACATGCGAAGGAGATCGGAATGGCCGTAGGGCACATCACCTATGATGCTTCAGGGGTTGCCGAGTTCACCGTCATGGACATCCTGATGGCAGTGAGACGCATAAAGGAGCTCAACATCAGGACAATGCAGGGCGACTTCACACTCAACGGCATGCTTGCCAGACAGCTGAGGGGACTGACTGTCGGTATAGTCGGTACTGGCCAGATAGGACTCTCCGTTCTCAGGGATCTCTCCGGATTCGGCTGTAAGTTATGTTATTACAACCGCAGCGAGAATCCTGAGGCGGACAAATATGCGAAGCGTATGGCTCTAAGCGAGCTCCTGTCCAATTGCGATCTGATATCCCTGCATTTAGAGTACAACAAGGACACCCACCACATCATCGACGCTGAAGCCATCAGCAAGATGAAGGACGGTGCGATCCTTGTCAACACCTCCAGAGGAGGGCTCGTAGATACGGAAGCGATGATCGCTGCTCTGGAATCGGGACATCTTGCCTCCGTTGCTCTCGATGTGGTCGAGAACGAATTCGACCTTTACTATTACGACTGCAGGGACAAGGATCTTTCCGATTACTATGTCGGGAGACTTAGAGGGATGCCGAACGTCATATTCTCCCACCATATGGCCTACTATTATCGCGAGGCAATCTGGGGAATGGTCTACTACAGTATCGCCAGTATGAAGCAGTTCGATGAGGGGAAGGAAGTCCCACTGAGACTGGTGTGAGTCAATCCTGGAAGAACACCGACTCGCTGCCGCCGATAAGGCCGGGGTAGCGCTCGTTGATTACCTTCTCCAATCTCCACAGCACGTTGTTGTATTCCCCTTCCAATGCCTTCTCACTGAGATTCAGCGAATTCAGGTACACCTTCTGATAACTGGGTTCATCAGCCTCGTTTACAAACTTGATGATCCCTTCCAGACCTTCCGTTATCGATGCCTTGCTGGTAATATTGATGTTCAGGATCTTGTTGATCAGAGCTATGTCCGTCTTGAGGAACGATATGATCTCTTCGCAGGCCTCATCTTTGGTATGACCTATCAACTCCTCGTCGATGAAATAATCGATCTTGTAGTCCTTCATCTCCTTCACCTTTTTGAGAGTGACTGCATCCTCGACGGAAACGATGAGTTCAAATGTGGAATCAGGATCCGCAGGTGCTTCGATCTTGGTCTTTTCCTGAGGGGCTCCGATCCTCTTCGATTCTTCCGGAGGTTCGATCTTGGTCTGCTCCGCAGGTGCTTCGATCTTCACGGTTTCCTCAGGAGGTTCTATCCTGACGGATTCCTCGGCCGCTTCCAGCTTCTGAGGGACCTCAGGGGATTCTATCGATTGCTGAGCAACAGGCGGTTCGATCTTCTGTGGAACCTCGGGTGCCTTCAGAGTCTGGGCTGCAACCGGGGGCTCTATCCTCTTAGGGACCTCGGGCGCTTTGATCGATTGCTGCACCGCAGGGGATTCGATCCTTGCATGTTCCGTTGCAGGAGGAAGCCTTTCAGGAGCCCCTATACGCTCGGGAGGATTAATCATCTCCCTCTCAGTCCCTCTGCATTCGTCGAGCACATACTCGTCCAATGCTTCGTATTTGGACAGTCTTCCGCGGTAGAACGTGGACATTATCGGTTCCGATCTGGGAACCGGTCTCTCGGACTGAAGAGCATCAAGAACATCGAGATCCCTGGCCAAGTGCTGTATGATATCGACATACTCGTGCCTCTTCGACGGGTCTGTTCTGACCATGGCGGAGAAGATCACCAACTCATTCAATTTACGGTCCCTTATCGATTCGAACCTTGCATCCCACATGCAATCTGTATCAGATTGCTTGTTTATACATTTTATTTAAAAATGGTAAAGAATGGGGCCGAAGCCCCTTGAATGGTTTAGATCAGAGGTATCCAGACTTCTGGAGGGCCATGAGGTCCTCTGTGGAGAGCTTCTCTCCGGCCTTGAAGCGCTCAAAGATCTCTTTGGCCTCCTTCTTGCCGGACTCGTCGACCCTCTTCTTCTTGACGCTGTTCTTCTTGTTCTTGAAGGCTGCAGCATCCTTGTCCATCTCGTGAACGGACTTAATCTGCTCGATGTGCTTCTTGTGCTCCTCATCGGCAGCCTGCTTGCACTCGATGAACTTTGCCTGGGCGGCGTCAGCTTCCTTCCTGAGCTTGTCTGCCTGCTCGTAGAAGCCGATCATCCTGTCGTGAGCGGCCTGTGCCTGCTCTGCGTACTCGGATACCTGGTGGTGATATGTCTCCGCCTGGGCCTTTGCCTCCCTGAGCTGTGCGACGAGACCTTTCATCTCATCGTTCTGCTCGTAGGTCTTCTCCCTCTCCTCGATCTGCTTTGCGAGGACGGAGATCTGCTTGACGATGCCGTTCTCCTTGTCCTTTCCAAGGGGCATTGTCTGCTGCATGTATTCGAGATCCTGGAGCTGTTTCTTCAGCTGTTTGAGGGGGACCTGGTCCTTCTCCTCTGCCTTCTCAGTCCTGTAAGGTGCGAGCTGCTCTTTGAGTGCGGTGACCTTCTGGTTCCACTCGTCCCTGAGCTCTTTTGTCTCTCTTACCTTCTGGTTGTAGGAGTCGCGCTCCTCCCTGCACTTTCCTGCCTGGTCCACGAGATCCCTGACCTGACCGTTGAGCTCGTCCCTCTTGGCCTTCCACTCTTTGGTCTGGTTGTTGAGCTCGTCCCTGAGCTTCCTGTGCTTCTCTGCATCCTCGTTGACGATGCTGCGCTTCTCCTCCATTGCTGCGAGGCCCTCTTCGGAAGTGATCGATGTCTCTTCCTCTGCCACCTGCTCGGTGGTCTCGACTGCCTGCGCCTGCTCTTCCTGAGAATTCTGCTGCTGAATATCCTCCACGAAATCTTCCATAAATGTTCAACTCACTAGTTCGCATCGACCATGAGATAAGCATGGTCCACTTTAATCGTGCGTATTAGTATCTTATTTATAAAGCTTATGGGTGTTGGTACAGGTTCGAGTTGTTAAAAAGAGGCTTGTATCCGAACCATGTTGCAGCCGTGTTCGACAGGAACAAACGCCTCAGCATATATATCGGTTGTTTGTCCGAACCGACCTCGTCCCATTCCACATAGTCGTTCCCGATACTGGACCCCATGGATGCACGAACGGATGGGATCGGACGCCCATTCTCTCCTTTATGCATATCAGAAGGTCCGTGAATGTCGTCCTGACAGGCACCATGTCCGGAGGTCTGCCCAAGGAGGTCAGCATATCGGCCGTGGGCCTCCCGATAGCCGCCACCTTCACCGGCCGCATCCTTTCGAGATACCCGTCCCCGAACCTTGCCTTCATGTTATCGAAGAAGGATGATGCTGACATCGGGGATGTGAATGCCATGCAATCCAGGGTACCGTCCGAGATGGCATCCAGTATGGCGATCATCTCCGGACCCACATCACAAGCACGAAGCCTGTACACCGCTATGTCCTCCAGTTCCAATCCGGACTCCTTCAGACCTTCGGATATTATGTCCGTGCCGCTGTCGGAGCGTACGACGACTACTCTTCCGGACCGGAACCTTTCCATGATCTCCCCCACTAGCCCGTAAGACGAATGGTCATCCGGGACCAGATCCACCCTGATGCCGTTCGAGACCATCCTGTCTGCGGTCCCGGGCCCGATGGCGATCGTGAAACAGGCGTTTACCATGGGTGCGAATCCTGGACCGAACTCCTGCAGGCAATGGTCCACCGATGTCGTGGAACCGAATACGACAGGGGCGCCATCGGTCAGACAACTCCTTAGCCTTTCGAACTCGGAACGGTCGCCATGGATTATCTCCAGGGACGGGGCCGCAAGGACCCTGAAACCCATGGCCTCCGCCTCCTTCACGGAGGCCGGAAGTTTCGAGGCTGGGCGCGTGAAGCCCAATGTCCTCATTGAAGGTCTCCGAGAGTGTTGCGCAGCGATGCCACGGTCCCTACGACCATGATGCCCGGCGGTTCGAGGGACTTCTCCCTGATGGTCCTTTCGAGGTCCTCCACCACCGTGAGCTCCACCCTCTGTTTAGGGGTCGATCCACTGCATATGATCGCAGCAGGCATCTTGGGATCCATGCCTCCCTCAATGAGCCCTTTGGAGATGTTTCCGGCGTTGCCGAGACCCATGAGGATCACCAGCGTACCATGGCCTCCGACGAGCTTCTTCCAATCCAGACGGTCCTCCGTACGGTCGTCCTTCTCGTGTCCGGTGACGAACGTGACCATGGATGTGTGATCCCTGTGGGTGACAGGTATCCCTGCCAATTCGGGCACGGATATTGATGAAGATACACCCGGGACGACATGAACCTCCGCTCCCGCCTTCCTGAGTTCCTCGGCCTCCTCTGCTCCGCGTCCGAAGAGGAACGGGTCCCCTCCCTTGAGTCTGACGACAACCTTGCCTTCGGATGCATACTTCACCAGGAGCTCGTTGGTCTCCCACTGCTTCAGATGGTGGTCCCCTCCGCGCTTCCCCGCGTCGATGAGTTCCGCACCCTCCTTGCACTCCTTCAAAAGCTCGGGGTTCGCCAGGGCATCATACATTACGATGTCCGCCTTCCTGAGCAGATCCAATCCCTTAACTGTCATCAATCCGGGATCTCCGGGCCCGGCCCCTACCAAGTAGACCTTTCCTGTCATATCTCTTCCCTCTTTCCCAATAGATAATCGGCGATAGCCTTGAGCTGTTCCTCCGTATAATCCAATCCTAACTCCACCTCGGCCTTCCTGGGTTCCGGAGTGTAGTCGAACGAGATCGCTCTGACGGTTATCCTCCTTCCCTTTACGGTGTCCTCTCTTATCTCGGCGTTTATGCCGACGGGTGCGGAGCATCCCGCGCCCATGATCCTCATGATATCCCTCTCGACGGTCACCGCGATGCGTGTGTTCTCGTCGTCCAGATCCTTCAGCAGTTCGATGGTCCCTCTGTCGTCAGACCTGCATTCGACCGCTATCGTCCCCTGTCCTGGGGCAGGGATGAACACCTTCTTGTCCAGCGTATGCATCGGACGGTCGATTCCCATCCTCTCCAGACCTGCCTTTGCGAGCAGGATCGCGTCGTATTCCCCGGCATCCAGCTTGGACAGGCGAGTGTGTATGTTACCCCTGAGCTGAACGACCTCGAGATCCGGACGTATGCTGTGGATGAGCCTCTGTCTCCTGACGGATGATGTCCCGACCTTCGCACCTTTGGGAAGGTCCTCTAACGGACATGGCAGTATGATGTCCTCCGGCGAGTCCCTTGTGAATATGGCCGCCACTGTGAGTCCTGTGGCCATCTTTGTGGGGATGTCCTTGAGGGAATTGACCGAAGCATCGATCTTCTTCGCCAGCATGGCATCGTCCAACTCACGGACGAACGCACCGACATTGGACATCTGACTTAGGGGAGAGGACAAGTCGATATCCCCCAATGCCTTCATCGGGATGATGTCCACCTCCACATCGGGATGCTTCTCGGCCATCATCTGCTGGAAGATCTCGGTCTGACGCATCGCCAGCTTGCTTTCCCTTGTCCCTACCTTCATTGCTTCACGCTCTCGAAGAATCCTTTGAATCCCTCTTCGAGGACCGTTATGTCCTCGCCCCTGTGGGCCAGTGACATGAAGTCCACCTCCAGAGCGGACGGGGGCAGATACACTCCGTGCTCCAGCATATATCTGAACATCCTGTCGTACATCTCACGGTCCGCGGCCATGGCCTCGGTGCCTGTGGTCGCCCTGTCGATACCGAAGAAGACGGAGAACATGGATGCGACGCTGTTGACGCATCCCTTGACCCTGCTGTCGGCCATACAGTCCCTTATGGTCGTCACGAGGCGCTCGGTGCGTTTCTCGAGCTTGCCATAGTTGTCGTTCCTGCACATGAGGTCGATCTGGGCCAATCCAGCCGCTGCGGATACCGGGTTGCCTGCGAACGTTCCCGCCGCGTATATCCTTCCCTGCGGAGCGACATTCTCCATTATCTCCTTCCTTCCCATGAACGCACCGGCCGCGAATCCGCCTCCGATGATCTTGCCCATGGTCGTCATATCCGGCGTTACCCCGTATCTGAGCTGTGCTCCTCCGGATGATGCGCGGAACCCTGTGATGACCTCGTCGAAGATCAGGACGGTGTCGTGTTCCTTCGTGACCTTGCGGACCTCTTCCAGGTATCCCTTCTCGGGTGTGATGACACCGACGTTGCCCATGATCGGTTCCATGATGACGCAGGCGATGTCCTGCTTTTCGAGTATGTCCGACATAGATTGTATGTCGTTGTATTGAGCTGTGAAGGTATGTTTCGCCACATCGGCAAGGACCCCTTTGGAAGAAGGCACTCCGCCGGCGCTGCCAGATCCGGCCGCCACCAGGGCGGCATCGTGGGCACCATGGAACCCGCCATTCATCTTGATTATGTCGTCCCTGCCTGTGAATCCCCTGGCGACACGTATGGCATGCATTGTGGCCTCTGTTCCGGAACAGCTCAGCCTGACCATGTCCGCCGAGGGCACCTCCTTGACGATCCTTTCGATGAGGTCTAACTCCGGTTCCGAAGGTGCCCCGTACACCGTACCCTTGGAGATCTGTGCCATGGCCGCCTTCTCCACTATGGGGCAGCCGTATCCCGTGATCATCGGACCGTAGGACATGCACAGATCGACATATTCCCTTCCGTCCGCATCCTTGAGTCTGCATCCGTGCCCTTCTGCGATGAACAGCGGGTTGGGCTTGAA
>JAFUHJ010000173.1 GCA_017468935.1 Candidatus Methanomethylophilaceae archaeon | reverse complement strand
GATGCTCTTCGTCCGGGGAGACATTTCGAATCTCCGAGGCACATCGAACTATCCTGTTGTTGCGTCTTTTGTTGGGTCGGGCTTCCTATAATCTATCTTCTGTTCTAATGCTTCTGGTTGCTGCCTTATATGATGGTTGATTCGTATTATGGTATGATGGTCAGCGTTGCCTTCTCTTTCCTGTACTAGACTTGCATTATACGAAGCTGAAACTCTATTGATCGAACTCATTAATATAATTTTGCTTAATTTATGCATATTAACATATTTTATGGCGCGGTGCAACCGCTGCGCCATCAATTTCTGAGATTATTCTCTGACCTCTTCGGAATCTACAATGATACCTCCGCAAGCTCTGATCCTGTCCCTGACGGCATCCATATCCATGCTGTCATCAGGGATCTTGACACCTTCCAGAGCAGTTCCGACCTTGGTCATGAACTGTCCGAGCTCCTTCAGGGTATCGCATTCCAAAGGTAGCCTCACATACCTGCCGTCAACCAGGAATGTGATTCTGGGGAACGCCTCCTCATATTCGTTCTTCTCTCTGTTGAAGGGGGTTACCATCTTCAAGGCCATGTAGACATGACCTCTCTTGAAAGACAGTATCTTCTCCTTCTTCGTCTTCTTGACGACAGCAGAAGTTGCTGCCGGGAGCGCGATTGCTCCATCTCCGGTGATTTCTTCACACATACTATTCATCCTCCTTGTAGAGTATGACGTCGAACTCCTTCGCCATCATTACCGCCATTGTTGACGGATTTCCGTTCGTGTTAGCTGCTCCGATCAAGAAGAAAAACCACACCTAGGTTCGTGGGCCGAATTCGACCTACGCGCCTTCAATGACCTCAAAACCCGTTCTTCATTGCCCTCGTAGCCGCTTTGCTGGCTCGATAAGGTTTAAACCCGGGTAGGCCAACTCATTCTTTGCCTTCAAACACCCAGACACCAGTCCTCTTGTTCCCTTCTTTCCTGATGAATCCCGCATCCTTCAAGGTCTTCAAAGAGCGGTTTAGAGTAGGTATCGATACTCCTATGGTCTCAGCAGCCTGCCGTATGTTCCTGAAATGCCCGTCACGAATCATCGCGAACAGAGCGACATCGTTGGGTAACAGCCCCTTTGTTGTGGACATGGTATCCCTAACGGATGATTCCATAGTCTCTTCCAAGGATCTGAGAATGACACCTGTCATGAATTCCAGGAAGACGGTGCATTCGAACGATTCATTGGATGCCGCTATCGCTTCGTAATACTCTTTCTGATATGACCTTATCATGGATTCAACTGGCAGCCATTTGAATGTCTCATCGTATTCTGATAGGAGTAGTGTCTGCCACATCCTGCCGATCCTTCCGTTCCCGTCCTCAAACGGATGTATGTGCTCGAACTCGTAATGGAAAACACACGATTTGACAATGATCGGATAATCTGATGATCTGACCCACTCCATCAGGTCATCGATACTCCTGGAAACTTCCCCCGGATGGGGTGCTATATAGACTATGTTGCCCTCGCCATCCACTATGGCCTCATCAGATGTACGAAATTCCCCCGGGCTTCCAACCAGACCGTCCATCATGATTGCGTGGGCTTTCAGAAGATCCTCCTTATCGTAAGGATCCAGTGCATCCATCATGCCGTAGGCCGCATAGGCATTCTTGACCTCCGTTATCTCATCCCGAGGACCTTTTACCGTTCTTCCCTCGATGATGGCTGTGACCTCATCCAGAGAGAGCGAGTTCCCCTCGATGGCTAACGATGAATGCAGCGATCTCAACCTATTGACACGTCTGAGATGAGGAGCTACGCTGCCAAATGTACTGAGATTCGTTCTGGTCAGGATATTGGATATCTTCATCAGATCGTTGAGCACTTTTGCTGTGACGGTGAAACGCGGAATGTATGCCAACTCGTACCCCTCTATCGCTGATTATCGTTATGAGATAAATATGTATCAAATACGTATCACGTATGTATCACGGATGATATGTATAAGGGATAAACCCCTCTGTAAAAGCCCTCAATCCGACGGCTTGGAATCCTTCTTAGTCATCCAAGATCGTTTATGGGAGAGAGGATGCATTCGTATGGCAGAAACCTTGATGGAAAGGCCCTAACCAGACTCGATCTGTTCTAAATCTCAGTACAAAAAATGGGGCCGAAGCCCCAAGATGTTTCAATCTTCCACGCTGATAACGACCTTGTCGACGTATCTGACGCCGCTCGGGACCTCACCCAGCTCATATGTGGTGGATGTGGTCTCTCCGTAGTAGTATCCGCTCTTTGAGAAAGTCTTGTGCGACTTCTTGAAGTCGGAGTAACCGCTGAGATCGGTTCCCAGGATTCCCACTGCCATGTGTCCGCTCATCAGGATGAGCGCGGACTCGTAGCCCATCGCCTTGTAGATAGCGCTGGTGAGGATCGATGTGTCCTCGCAGTCGCCCATGTTGAGATACAAGGTCTCCACGGGGAAGTTCCAATACTCGCTCTCTCCGTGGGTATCGCTGTCATACTGGTAGGGGATGTACTGCGTGAACGCCAGGATGCATCCAGCGGTCTCGATGTCTGTCCAACCGTACTTCGCCTGGAGCGCTTTGAACTGCTCCGCAAGGCTGGTGATGTACTTGTCGACGACGACGAACTGTGAATCGTGCTTCTGACGTTCCTTGGAGTTGTCAGCCCTCTCGGATACTGACAGCTTGTCCATGTATTCGATGTAATCGCTGAACAGGATGTCGAGCGAGATGTCAGTTATTGTCATGCTGTCGTATTCGAATTCCCATGTGCGTTCCAGATATCCGTCAACATAGAGGATCCTGTAACCGTTGTACTCCTTACCGTCCGCGGTGGTGCCTTCGATCGTCATGTAGTAATCGCCGGGGGATTCGAACACGTATGTGGGTGCAGCACCCTCGACCGTGATCGTCTCGCCCATCTCGCCGTTGTTCCTGTAGAACGGTGTGATCTCCCATGTGGCGGAGGACAGCTCCTTGCCTGCGGTCAGTGTGACCTCCTTTCCGGAGGTATATGTCTTGTCGACACCCTCATTCAGTGCGTAGAGGACCTTGTCACCAGTGATGTTGAACTTGTATGTGCTCTCCGTGGACACGGGTGTGCTGGCGGAGACATCGAAGTCGTACCATCCGTAGAAGTCGTCACCGGAAGCAGTAAGAGTCACCTCCTGTCCTATCTGATAGGTTCCGTCACCGGTGATGGTTATGCCCTCGTCGGCATAGACCTTGACACCGAACTCCATCTGAACCTCCACCTTATCGGAGGACTTGTAGTACAGCTTGGAGGTTGTGGTGATCTTCTGGGGGCCCACTCCCGATACGGACTCGGCCTCGACGTAATAGGTGATGCCGTCCTCCACACCGGTCCATTGGTCCTCGGTGTGACCTATGACTTCGTTGGAGAGCCTGATATGATTGCAGACCTGCTGACCGTAGTATTTGGTATCGATCGTCACGTTCTCCTCGACGATCTCCTCCGTGTAGTCGCTGTCGAGACCCCATTCGTTGGAGTCTCCGGTGATCGTCTGCGTCTGCCATCCGATCCTGTATGTGCGCTCGTATGCGTAGTTGATGAACCAGTATCCAGTCTTCTCGTCCATGTACAGCAGCGTGTTGGTGGCCGTTCCCGTATATGTCGCTGTGTACATCATGGAACTCTCCGTCCCTTCGGTCTCGAAGATCGTCCTCTCGCCGATATGGTCCTTCCAATCGTCACTGCTACCGCCGCCCCCTTTGTTATCGAAGATGCCCGCAGCATATGCCACTCCGATACCTGCCCCGATTATGAGCGCGACCATCAGGATCGCTACCGCAGCTTTTCCCATTCTATCTCTCCTTTGTACGTGATAATTGCTATCACGTCTCTCTATTCGACCGAATGGATGCCTTGCTTTTAATGGTGTCCGACGATAAGTCGGAACTAGTGGAGTGCCAAATACGGCCGAATAAAGGTATTACCTTTATATTTCCCGAATACATACACAAATCCGGATGGGATAGCATGAGTGTAAACTCAAACTACAGCAGCGTAAGCTCTCAAAGCTTGTTCGGCAAGATGAAGTCGAACAGACCTGCACCTCTGCAGGAATCCAAGCCTAAGAGAACTTTCACAAACGCAGAGTACTCGACTGGTATTCGCCAAGTGAACAAGAGCGGTTATGAAGTGTACAATGTGGATGACTCCGGAGAGATCTTCATCGCGAAGGCTCCCGAGAGCGCATTCTTCAATGACGGTGAAGACCTTGTCGTTAAAGCGGAGTCCGGAAAGATGGTCGGACTGTACAGGCCCAAGGCGGATGTCAAGATCGAGACCGTGGAACCCAAGAAGAACAACGTTCCGGTCAACATGATGTTCCTCAGCGTCAAGCGCGGATCCGACCTCAATGTCGACACGTTCACAGGGACATATACCAACGGCGTCCTGAAGAAGGCCGCCAAGGAAACCCAGTAAATCATAACATTAAACATCCCGACGATATCGAAGCATAACCCCCTTGCAAGCCCAGATAAAGCCGGGTCTTTACCATTTTCTGATTTCGACCTGACACTTCATTCATAAAAATATTAATCCCACGTCATTGGTAAAGAGGGTAGCAAGGTAAGATCCATGCAGTACTATCATGAAGAAGACGTAGACATGCACATCCTCGATGGTAAGAGGATAGCCGTTCTGGGATATGGTTCCCAGGGAAGGGCACAGGCCCTCTGCTTCCGCGACTCCGGACTTAACGTTGTCGTCGGTGTGAGGAGGAACGGAGCCTCCTGGGAGAAGGTCAAGGAGGACGGCCTTAAGGTATGCGAGTTCGCTGATGCGGTCAAGGATGCGGACATCGTCATGATGCTCCTTCCGGACGAGATCCAGCCCAAGGTCTACTACGACTTCGTCGAGAAGAACATGAAGAAGGGAGCGGCATTGG
Organism: Candidatus Methanomethylophilaceae archaeon; assembly: GCA_017468935.1. GTDB lineage: Archaea > Thermoplasmatota > Thermoplasmata > Methanomassiliicoccales > Methanomethylophilaceae > Methanoprimaticola. Next base: position 1,101 of record JAFUHJ010000173.1, on the reverse strand, counting down.
AATTCGCACACGGATTCGCCATAACATACGGAACCATAGTCCCGAGGGACGATATCGACGTCATCATGATGGCCCCGAAGGGTCCCGGCAACGGTGTCAGGAAGATGTTCCTGGAGGGATACGGAGTACCCGCCCTTGTCAGTGTACATCAGGATGTCTCGGGACATGCCAGGGATATCGTCTTCGCTCTGGCAAAGGCCATAGGCGCCACCCACCCGGGAGCGTTCGAGCAGTCGTTCAAGAACGAGGCCTTCACCGACCTGTTCGGAGAACAGGCGGTACTCTGCGGAGGGCTAACCGAGCTCATCAGGATGGGGTTCGATACACTCGTCGAAGGAGGATACCCTCCGGAGATGGCATACATAGAGACGCTCCACGAGACAAAGCTAATCACCGATATGATCAACAAGGGAGGATTCAGCATGATGTGGGAGGAGGTCTCGAACACCGCCGAGTTCGGCGGACTGACCAGAGGCCCCAGGATCCTCAACGAACAGTCCAGGGAGGCCATGAGACAGATCCTGAGAGAAATCGAGGACGGCACATTCAAGAACGAGTGGACAGCCGACTGGGACGATGACCTGGCCAAACTGAAGAGCATGGAAGAGGCACAGAAGAAGCTTAGGATCGAGACTGTCGGTAAAGAGGTCCGCAGCCTTTTCCAGAAGAGGGATTGATACCATGAGCAGACTGATCATCAGAGCCAGGAACGCGAACTTCGAAGCGGAACTGGACGATACCGACAAATCCAACGCGATCTGGCTCGAATGCCCTCACAAACTGGATATAAACATGCTCGGCTCCATGATCTACTGCGAACTCCCGCTGAAGGTCCTGCTCCCCAAGGATAACCGCACACAGGACATGGAAGTCGGCGATATCGCATACTGGCCGGGACCGGGTGCTTTCTGCATATTCTTCGGACCGACCCCTCTCAGCGGAGAGGATGGCAAACCCGTGGCACCCTATCCGATGATAAAGATCGGAAAGGTCCTGGGAGACTGCTCCGGGCTATCAGAGGCCGGGGACAGACAGAGATTGACCCTGGACCAATCCTTCTGATCAGACTATTGTGAGCGAGTGATCGAAGTCCGTCAGGAT
>JAFUHJ010000015.1 GCA_017468935.1 Candidatus Methanomethylophilaceae archaeon | reverse complement strand
GATCCTCAGGATACTGGAGCAGGAAGGCGCCGGGATCGATGCTGTCTCCATCGGAGAGGTCAGGACCTGCCTGAAGGCGGGATTCACCCCCGACAGGATAATGTATACAGGTGTGAACGTCAGCGACAAGGAGCTGAAGGAGGTCGCCGAGCTGGGAGTGATGATCAACATCGATTCCGTCTCCGAGATGGAGAGGCTCGCCAAGATATCCCCTCAGCACGAGATATCCTTCCGTATAACGCCCGGAATTGGTTCCGGTCACAGCGACAAGGTCATCACCGGATCGAAGGGAGCCAAGTTCGGTATCCCCCTTAGAGAGGTCATCGACACATACGCCAGGGCCAAGGACCTGGGATTCAAGATCAAGGGCATACACGCCCACATAGGCTCCGGAGGACAGTCCGTGGAGCCCTTCCTCGACATGATGCAGGTCATCGTGGACCTGGTCAACGAGATCAAGGAGCTCGGGATCGACCTGGAGTTCATCGACATGGGAGGAGGAATCGGAGTACCGTACAAGCCCCAGGAAGACGAGATGGACCTTAACGAGCTGGCCTCCGAGATCACCGACATGATCGAGCAGCAGACCGACATCAAGACGCTCATCCTGGAGCCCGGGAGATACATCGTTTGCGATGCGGTGGTCCTCCTCACAAAGGTCAACGACGTCAAGGATGCCGGTACCAAGAAGTACATCGGATGCGACGCAGGATTCAACACGCTCATCAGACCCGCATTCTACGATTCCTTCCACTACGTAGCCATGGCCAACAAGTTCGGCAAGGCATGCGTGAGCAGGTACGATGTCGTAGGACCCATCTGCGAGTCAGGGGATTACATGGCGCATGACCGCGTACTGCCCGAACCCGCCGAGGGGGACATAGTGGCGATCTACAACGCGGGAGCGTACGGATTCTCCATGTCGTCCAATTACAATTCGAGACCCCTCTGCGGAGAGGTGCTGGTCAACGACGGACAGGCCGAGCTCATCCGGGAACCCGAGACCATCGAAGAGCTCTGGAGACACCAGAGGATCCCCGAGAGGCTGATGAAATGAAGTTCTGGAAGTATCACGGCATCGGCAACGACTTCGTCCTCCTGGACGGTTCCAAAGGGGACCTGGAAGTGGACATGGAATGGTGCAAGGGCGCTTGCGACCGTCACTTCGGTATCGGAGGGGACGGCGTGCTGTATATCCTCCCCGGAGAGGGCACCGACATCACCATGAGGATCATCAACGCCGACGGTACGGAGGCGGAGATGTGCGGCAACGGCATCAGATGCGTCGCCATCCACGCCTACAACTTCGGCATAGTCGAGAAGGAGGAGTTCTCCATCCACACCATGGCAGGGGACCTCACGGCGAAGCTGACCATCAAGGACGGCAAGGCCGTAGGCGTTACGATAAACATGGGTGCGCCCATCCTCGACGGAAGGTCCATCCCAATCGACTTCGACGGACGTTACATCAACGAGGACTTCGCCCTCATGAGGTACTTCTTCAAGGCCAACGCCGTATCCATGGGAAACCCCCACTTCATCACGTTCCAGGAGATGGACGACCCCACGATAGACACCCTCGGACCGCTGCTGGAGTGCCACAGGCTCTTCCCCAGGAAGACCAACGTGGAGTTCTGCAGGGTCATCGACGGCAAGATCTACATCAGGGTCTTCGAGAGAGGGGCGGGTTGGACCCTTGCTTGCGGTACGGGCGCCTGTGCAAGTACCGTTGCCGCGGCCCTCAACGGACTCGTTCCCTACGATACTCCCGTCGACGTCCATCTGCCCGGCGGATGGCTCAAGATCACAGTGGACAAGGACCTGAAGTACGTCCTCATGGAAGGACCGGCGGAACTTGTCTTCGAAGGCGAACTCAACGCAGAATATGCGGGGTGCTGAAATGACGAAATACGAACAGGCTGACAGGCTGAAGCAGATCCCTCCCTACCTCTTCGTCAGGCTCGAGAAGCTCTCGGCCGAGAAGAAGGAACAGGGATGGGACATGATCGACTTCGGCATCGGGGACCCGGACCTACCCGTTCCCGATTGCATTGTGGACGAACTGTGCAAGCAGGCACACATCAACGAGAACCAGAAGTACTCATCATCCGCCGGAGAGAGGGACCTGCGCAAGGCCGTCGCCGACTGGTACAAGAGAAGGTACGGACTTGACATCGATCCCGACACACAGGTCTGCATAACCATCGGTTCCAAGGAGGCCATCTTCAACATCGCACAGGCCTTCGTCAACGGAGGGGAGACGATCATCGCACCCTCGCCCGGATACCCCGTGTACTCCGGAGCGGCAACCGTCTTCAACGAGGCGAAATGCGTTAAGGTACCGCTCAAGGCAGAGAACGACTGGCTCCTGGACGTCAACGACTGTCCCAAGGGTGCAAGGATGCTCTACCTGAACTACCCCAACAACCCCACGGGGGCCACATGCGACATCGCATACCTGAAGAAGGTCTACGACTGGTGCCAGCAGAACGACACCATCCTCTGCTACGACAACGCGTATAGCGAGATGGTCTACGACGGATATCAGGCACCCTCAGCACTTGAGGTCGGACCCGACTGCATAGAGTTCGGATCCTTCTCCAAGACGTTCAACATGACAGGCTTCAGACTCGGATATGCGGTAGGACACCCCGACCTGATCGCCGGACTGAAGAAGTGCAAGGGACAGATGGATTCCGGAGCACCCATATTCACACAGAAGGCCGGTATCAAGGCACTGAGCCTCTACGGACCCAACGGGGAGACCCCCGAGGCAATAGCGAAGAACATGGCCGTCTACTCCGAAAGGAGGCAGACACTGGTCAACGGGCTCAGGGAGCTCGGGTTCGATGTGAAGATGCCCAAGGGAACTTTCTACGTATGGTTCAACTGCGGCATGCCCTCTGACGAGTTCACACAGAAGATGATCGACATCGGCGTCATCGTCACACCCGGTACGGGATTCGGCGAGAACTGCGAAGGATACATCAGGATGACCGTCACGGAACCCGTCGAGCGCATAAGGAAGGCGCTCGAGAGGATGAAGCAGAACAAATACATCGAATGATCCTTTTAAACGAAGGGGTCAAGCACCCCTTCATTCCTTGGTTTTAACACCACTATCTAAGAACCCTAGGCATCGATACCGAAAGTGGAACCCGTATGTCTGGCACATCGTTTTTCTGGTTGCACTTTCGGGCACCCCAATCTCAACTTTAAATATGTCTCGGTCGATGATGAGCTGAGGAATCAACAATGGCCACAAAAACCCTTGAAGACATACCAGGAGTAGGACCAGCCATAGCAGAAAAACTCCGTGAAGCAGGATACAACGAACTGATGGCCATCGCAGTTGCTTCCCCCTCAGAACTCGCAGAGGCATGCGAGATAGGGGAGAAGAAAGCAATGGACATCATAGAGGGTGCCAAGCTTTGCGCGGACATTGGCGGTTTCGAGACAGGAGAAGACATCCTGGAGAGACGCAAACAGATAACCAAGCTCACCACCGGATCGAAGGCATTCGACGAACTCCTCGCAGGAGGACTCGAATCCCAGTCGATCGTCGAGCTGTTCGGAGAGTTCGGAAGCTGTAAGACACAGGTCTGCTTCCAGCTCGCGGTCAACGCCACCCTCCCCGAGGAGAGGGGCGGTTTCGACTCGGATGTCATAATCATCGACACGGAGAACACATTCAGGCCCGAGAGGATCATCCAGATGGCCAACTATCTTGGAGTGGATCCCGATGAGACACTGAAGAGGATACACGTCGCGAGGGCGTTCAACTCCCAGCACCAGGTCCTCCTCGTGGACAAGGCCCTGGAGCTCGCACAAACCATGAAGGTCAGGCTCCTGATCGTGGACTCGCTCACATCGCATTTCAGAGCAGAATATGTGGGAAGGGGAGCGCTCGCAGAGAGGCAGCAGATCCTGAACCGCCACATGCACGACCTGCTCAACTTCGCCACACTGAACAACGCCGTCATCGCTGTGACCAACCAGGTCGCGGCGAAACCCGATGCGTTCTTCGGAGACCCCACGAGGCCTATCGGAGGACATATCGTAGGACACACGGCCACCTTCCGTATCTATCTGAGGAAGGGAAAGGCAGGAAAGAGGATCGCAAGACTGATCGACTCACCCAACCTGCCTGAGGGCGAGGCCGTCTTCATGGTCACCGAAGACGGTATTAAGGACTAAACACTAAGCGGGGGTGTGAGCCCCCAATTCTTCTTCGAACTGTCCGGCGAATCGAAAGATATGCCTCTGGCCGAGGTCAAAGGATGCCTCAAGGCTGAAACCGACACCTGCAACATCACCGCAAGCGGTCCGGGCTATGCCATCGCGTCCTTCGACGAAAGCCATCTGGATTCCATAGCCGACAGGATATCTATGTCACACAGCATCGGAAGATACCTAGGGGAATACACGCCTGATGACATCTCGGGTCTGGCAGACATAGAACTTCCCGAAGGGACCTTCGCTATCCGTGCGAAGAGATTCGAAGGAATGATGAAGGATGTTGACTCGCAGAAGTTGATCCGCAACGCAGGTGCGCTGCTTTCCAAGCACAACGATGTGGATCTGAAGGATCCCGATGTGATCGTCAGGATGCAGATGTGCGACAAGGTACACCTGTACATCGAGGACAAGGTCACCGAGAAGGATCTGCTCGAGAAGAGGAAGGTGGCAGAGAGACCGTTCTTCTCACCGATCTCGATCCATCCCAAATACGCAAGGGCACTTATCAACATGGCCGAGGTCAAACGCGGACAGACCGTCCTCGACCCGTTCTGCGGTACAGGAGGCATAGTGATCGAGGCTGCTGAAATGGGAATGAAGGCCGTTGCATCTGATTTCGATGAGGATATGATCATCGGATGCCAGGAGAACCTTGATTTCTACGGTCTCAAGATGCATGACTTCGATGTCATCGACATAGGCGATATAGCCGAGAGGTTCCCCGAAATGGATTCTATCTGCACAGACCCGCCATACGGAAGGAACACCAAAACTGGCGGAGAGACCATAGCAAAACTCTATCAGCGTGCCGGAGAGGTCATCCCTAAATGTGTGAAGAAAGGGCATAAGGTAGGAATGGTCCTCCCCATGCCGTTTGAGGTGCCCGGTATGGAGCTTGAATATATGTTCAAGCAGCGTGTCCATGGGACGCTCACCAGGCACTACCACATCTATCAGAACCGAAGTCCTGACTTGGATATCTGACTCGTATCAGACTTGAATCTACCACTTCTAATCGAGAACGGTGACTGATGGCCCTCTTACCTTGGGAACGAGTAGATAGAACGAATAAGGGTTTTCGGCTGTACAAAGGATCGGACAATCTGGATCACTGTATGATGAGCTTCTGACCCAAAATTCCTGATTTGATCGCCAAACTGACGACCTTGTCCGAATCCAAATCGATGGCCTTCCCCACAGACAACCTCTTCCCTTCACAGGAGAACACGATGTTGTGCTTGCCAGACGGGAGCAGCAGACGATACCTCTGCATCCCACCCAGGGCTACGGGCTCCCCGTCCACTGAAAGGTTGCAGTGCCAGTTGAAGACCATGGAGTCCCAGCGTACCTCCAGTACACTGGTGTCCTTCCCGAGTGAGGGCCTAAGCCTGTCAGCGGCCGCATAGGACCTGTCCCCGTCCTTTACGTCCCCTGAGCAATTGCCCCTCATGATCCAGAACCTGATGTTCCCCGGATCCTTCTCCGTGGCATCCACCAGGAGCTTATGCGCTTGAATCCTGTCGCCTATCCTCAGCAAGTGCTTGATGCGCTCCTCCACATCGGACCCCGGGTCGTCGCGGACCACAGTGCCACAGAAACCGCACCTGAGGGCGAATGTCAGTTCATCGCGGGAAAGCGGTGCCCCACAGGATGGGCAGTTTGTGAGTACCATGCTCCGTTGATGACAAACTAACTAGTTATAGTATCCCGCCCATCCTTTACGCCGATACCATGGGAATTGATTTCGACACGGATATCAACATAGATCTGACGCAGATAAACAGCACCGATGTGAACAAGAACATCTATGCCCTTCTCATCGAAGGGGAGCAGTTCGTCGACGGATACAAGACCGTAAGGGATCAGCTCATATTCACCAACAAGAGGATGATCTCGGTCGATGTCAAGGGGATAACCGGGAAAAAACAGTTCTTCACCAGCATGCCCTACAAGATGGTGCAGTACTTCACCATCCAGACCTCCGGATTTGCCGAAATCATCTCCGATTCGGAGATGGATCTAATGTTCTCCAACGGCCACAGGGCACACTTCGAGTTCAAAGGAAGGAGCAAGATTCTCGAAATCGGCAAGATGATCTCCAAATACTGTCTCGAGATAGACTGAAACCCATATCTGAGCGGGGCCGACGGTTCTCCACAAGAATACCTTATCAGGATCGGCGGTCGGCCCCTAGTTATATTATCTATAGTCACACGTGCGCACTTCTTTTTATATGTCGGCCCATATTGCAATTAACTCATCGGTAAACCCGATGTAAGATGTGATTCACGATGACGGTCAAACAATACATGCTGGACAAGATCAAGAACGGCACGATGCATGCCGCTCTCATAGACCCCGACAAACAGCCTGCCGAGAAAGCGGCAGAGATGGCCAAGACCATGAAGGAGGCCGGGACAGACATAATCTTCGTCGGTGGATCCAGCGGTATCACCAAGGAGAACCTCTCCGCTACAGCGAAGGCCGTCAAGGAGGCTACGGGACTCCCCGTCGTACTCTTCGGAGGAACGCCCGACTCCCTGAACAAGGAGCTGGATGCCGTTCTCTTCATGCAGATCGTCAATGCTACCGATCCCGTGTTCATCACATTCGGACAGGTCGCCGCAGCGCCCATCATGGCCAAACTGGGACTCGAATCCATCTCCATGGGATACGTCATCGTCGAGCCCGGAATGACCGTCGCCAAGGTCACCAAGGCAAAGGTCGTCAAACAGGATGAGATCGAGACCGCTGTCGCCTATGCGATGGCATGCAAGATGTTCGGGTTCGACATCATCTACTTCGAAGCAGGTTCCGGAGCGGACAGGCCCGTGCCTCCCGCGATGATCAAGGCCATCAAGACATACGTCGACCTCCCCCTCATCATCGGAGGAGGCATCAGGACTCCCGAGGCTGCCGCTGCTGCCAGGGAAGCGGGAGCCGATATCATCGTCACCGGTACCATGCTGGAGAAAGGTGCCTCTGTTGAAGAGATCAAAGCAGTCATTTCTGCAGCAAAAGGGAACTGAACATGTCATACGATCCCGATCAGCCGAGTTACAACAAGCCCATCTCCCCCAGGCAGTTCATCTGGAACACACCCGAGGAGAGGGCGGCAGGCATCAACAACGATCTCAAAGTGGCAGCACGCAGATATCTGTGCCCCAACTGTGGAAGGGAGTTCAGCCTCTTCCAGTCCAGGGCGATCGCATGCAAATACTGTCCCAAGGCGGACCAGAACTGCCCCAACGTGAGATGCCCCTACTGTGACAAGGAATATCCGATCAAGGGATTCATAGTCCCGGACAACAACCCCGGAGCGAAGGCGGACCAAGTGCACATGACGAATTACGCACAGACCGTCTTCAACCGTTTCTCGGACAGTTACAACAGAAGATGATCATCTCTTCTGGATCGCAAGCATCTGAGGATGCCTGTTGAGAACAGCCGCCAGATCCATCGCTCTGATCTGGGCATGATGCATACCGGATCCGATATCCGCAGAATCATCGCTCTCCTTCAGAGCCGATATAGCGAGACCACAGACCTCTTTCATACTCTTGGAACCGTCCATCATATCCTTCATGACGGCAATCGCGTCGGCCACGGTGCTGGTCTGCGAGATATCGAACAATGCCGCGACAGGGACATGGACCTTGAATTCCCCGATCTCTATCGTACGGATCTCCTGTGCGACCACATTGACGTCCCTGTGACCCTTCTCATAGACTATGCCTTTGGACACGGGATATCTGTCGACCGGTCTGACATATTCGGCATCGGTCTTCCTTCCTTCGACCTCCGTCTTCAAGAGGATTGATTTTCCGATGACCAGAGCGGTGTCCGCAGCCCTGATGACCGACTCATCCCCTGAGATCATCAGCAACGATACACCTGACTCTCCCATGGAATGACCCAGATCGGCCAGGGGTGTGATCGATTCATCGTCGGAGAGGAATCCTTTCCTGAGGACGCACGGGTTTGAATACTCCTCATCGACAAGGATGAACTTGGAACCCATCTCCACCGCTTCCGATATGGACAGGAGCTCGGACATGGGCGATGATACCGAATCTTTCTTTGCAGCGAACGTGTCCTCGAACTCAGGAGTATCCCTGACGAACATGGATATGTCCACAGAATCGGCTGGACGCTTAGGCTCTGATACGATGAAAGCCGCATCCGGAGAGGTAATGACGTATTCCCTCCCGTCTCCCGGGATGTGGTCGTAGACTCCCGCGTATATCGCGTCCATCAGAGCGGATTTTCCGCTCCTGCTCGGACCTGTGATCACCGTGAATCCTTTGGGTATCCCGACACCGACGATCGGTTCCCCGTAGGGGACCTCGAATGTCATCCTCAGATTGTCGGAGCACCTGAAAGGCTCCGCATCGATCAGAGGTGCCAGATCATCATCCCTCCTGGGAAGTACGGAACCTTCGGCGATGAATGCGACTATGCCCTTGGAATCCAGGTTCTCCCTGATGTGCTCGGCGTTCTCATAGGTCTGAAGATGGTTGTAGACCTTGGATTGCTTGTATGCGGAGAAGTACATCGACTCGGAGACTATCTTATCTATTCTCTCAAGGAGAAGATTCATCGCCATGGCGCTGACCTTGTTGCCATCGGCCGGAAGGTCAACGGTGAAACGTGCTTCGACGTAGTATTGTGTTATAACGATGCTCCATCTCTCAAGGATCTCCTGTCCCGGGCGGGGTATGAACACCTCCCCTCCCGATGTCTTGGGTATCGGCGACCTGGAATGCGTGCGGGCTGCTTCCCTGAAACGTCTGGCGATAAGGTCCCTGAGGGCAATCTCCCTCTTCTTGGTGTCATACATGTCTGCGGGGAAACCCGCCTTCTTATGGGGTACCCTGACACGCATGGCGGTATGTCCCGCCCTGTCGTTCTGGATGTCGTCGAAGATTATCTCGTAGTTCTCCAGCACAAAATTGTTCTGGAGCCCCTTGTATTTCTGGAAGGGCTTCCCGTCGGCGTTCTTCAGGGTCTTATGGAGTATCTCCTCGGAAGCCATGGGTCGCACCCCCTTTCAACGGAACTTGCTGTACCTGTCAAGGAGCTTACAAATCTTGTCGTACTCCTCTTTGGTTAGATCATCTGCCTCAAGGAAGGTCTTGGCGAATTCCTTCGCTTCCTTGGTGGAGATGCGCGACGCTTTGGCGATCACAGATGCTAAGAAGGACGACGCTTTGGCGGGATCCATCCTGGATGCGGAGAGGATCTCGTTCATGTCGTACTTGAACGGAGCGAGTTTATGGGTGTTAAGCATCGACTGCTTCTTCGTGGATTCCTTGGTCCTCACGGGCTTGTTCTTCTTCGCACCCTGCTTCTCACCCAAGTACTGATTGGACTGGGGTGTGGGTTTGGACTGTGTCTTGGGTGCAGGCTTACCGACTGCTGGCTTGGACACCGGCTTCGCCGCGGGTTTGGCTGCAGGTTTCGGTGCAGGCTTCCCGGCAGGTGCGGATGTCGGTTTCTGAACAGGCTTTGATTTCTTTATATCGCCAGGCAAGAATATTACTCCGTTAGAACTTCGAATACCCTCATAATATTAAAAGGGGCATACACGCGCAAATGTGGAGGGTAGTACCGGACGACACATGCTGTATCGCATGGTGCGGGGGATGGGATTCGAACCCATGAACCACTAAGGACGGGATCTTAAGTCCCGCGCCTTTGGCCAACTCGGCTACCCCCGCGCTGCAAGGGGCTTATCTGATTGGAGTACATAAACTCCATCGTATTGCAGCTAAGATTACCGCGGTATGTTAGATATAGCCATGAGGAGAATCCCCCGATGATGTCCTACAGGATCCCCAAGGATTACGAGATCGCGAAGGCCATAGGCAACTGCCTCTCGCGTGCCCCCAGGATCAGGTCGCTCAATGTCCTGACTGAACTGGTCCAGACGGAGCTCATGTGCATCGATGAGACGTTCCGCATCAGCGGGGAGAGGATCCGCAGGGTCGGGATTAAGAACAAGCTGTTCAACCTGGAGATCCACTATGCGCACACCAGCGGTCCGACGTTCTATGAGAGGTGCCCTGTGTGCAAAGGACCTTTGGAATCCGTCAAGAACATGACCCTGGACTGGGAGACCGTGGAGATCTCCAGGGACTGCAGGAGATGCGGATACTCCGCCAAGAGCGATGCGAGCAGACCCGCCAGATACATCATAACCAGGAGGGACTGACACGGACAGGGCGGAGAAGCTCAGAAAAGCTGAGGAACTCCTCAATGAAGCGGCCGATCTGATGGATGACGCCCTGAGGATGTCCGGCATGGAATCCCGTTCCGGCAGCGACTCCGATACCGTCAGGAGAATAGCATCCGACAGGGATTATGCGGGTAGCCTACACAACATCGCGAAGGACCTGGAATACCAATCGGAGGAACAGCCCGTGTGGACACAGCCCCTGACATCCCCGAAACATCAGTTCGACCTCACCCCGGACGATCCGGAATGAACACCGTGCATTGGGAACAGAGTTCTTCTGGATCCCATGTGCCAGCGACCTGATGTTCCTAAGCCCCTGCTTATTGACTGCTCCGAATCTGTCCGTGATGATTCCGTGGTCGAATTCTCCGATAAGATGCTTTCCTGTTCGGGCATCTCCTCTAAATTGATGTGGGTCACATCTTCATAGTTCTCACGGCCGGATTCCCGGACCGAATATGTCTTCCCGATCTGCCTGCAGCCTATCGGGACCATCGGTTTTTGACCGGGTCATCCCCGCGAATAATCTGCAAAGAATCTCCCGATTGCACCCTCTTCCCGCCCTTGGATGACGACCCCCACGGGACAAGTTATATGATGACCGAATCCAATCGGGTGCCGAAGGGTCTCCGATGAAGATTTGGGTATTCGCAAAGGTTAACGGCTCGTCCAT
>JAFUHJ010000172.1 GCA_017468935.1 Candidatus Methanomethylophilaceae archaeon | reverse complement strand
GACCGCGACCTGAACGCTGCTCTGAACATACTCCGCTTGGGGTTGACCGACAACCCTTCCCTCGCGACAGAAGGGAGAATAGCCCCGCCTATTTGGCAGGGGCATGAGTGGTCCAGTGTACTGATATCAGTATAACTGGCGAACTCGGGTTTTATCAAGTTTTATGAACTAAAGTGTGCCGATGATGTTCATCCTGATGATACCAGTGGGATTCTATGACGGTATGACTTCGGTGTACGCTCTGCTGAGGCCGCCCGATTTCACCACTTTTGAGACGATCAAGAAGGTTTGAGCGACCGTCTCATTCCTCATCCAATTCGGAACCCAGAGGGTCGAATATCTGATCCTTTTTCAGACGTACGTATGCGGTCACGAGCAATCCGATGAAGATGCTGGACATGATCGTGTACATGGACAGGGTGCTGAGGAGATCAAGAGCATTGCTCCCTCTCAGGGCCGATTGGATGCACGTGCCTGCGAAAAGCAGCGTGATGCCGATATCCAGGTATTGGTGCTTCCGGGGTTTCATACGCCTCGGTATGCATCCGTCAATAAAAGTGAATTGCTTTCGGCGGTATTCTTCAGCTTCTAAGACCGTCGGCCCAGCCATTTTTATATCAAATGTCCATTAGGAGGAATCAAGGACTCGTGGTCTAGGGGTTATGACGTCGCCTTCACACGGCGGAGGTCGCCGGTTCAAATCCGGCCGGGTCCACCATCTCTTGATTTTCGTATCTCATGACAATTGTCTCGGCAGTTTTCAAGGTCGGGAGAAGGATCAAGTTAGAGAGGTCCGACATACATGTATCTGATGACGGGATCGAACATTATCCGCTGTTCGCTGCAGGTTTCGTCAGGGATATGGAGAGCGCTTGGGACGGACCGAGGTTCTGAAGTCGAACATCATCTTTCAGAAAGGAAGAGATGTCACAGCCGGGATCTGTTGTATGGATGTAGCATCCATCCAGATACTCCTGTTAGAAAAAACGGAGTTATTCTTGGATGCAATACGGCTATTCGTGCCCATTTTTTTCAGGGCTGAAAACTTATGTCATCCATCTATTTGAATTGAAAATGCTCTTAAAAGTACAATTTGAAATTATTTCATAGGTATCTTTTAAATATGTAATAGGGTTTACTAGGATTATACATCCATCCATCAGAACTCCATTCCTGAAATGCGATGTAAAAGGCGCGGGCGGGTTTATTCCTCCTTTCCTTACCATTTCACGCTCGCGCCTTCTCCAAAATCATCAATTTTTATATATGGCCATCTAATCACGAGACATAACGGACTCGTGGTCTAGGGGTTATGACGTCGCCCTTACAAGGCGAAGGTCGCCGGTTCAATTCCGGCCGGGTCCACCATCTTTTGATCTATCATCAATACAGCACTGCCAGATTCTCAGATCATTTCATTTGCGACCTGTTTTGGACTATATTTCCAAGTGGATATAGTTGCCTGACCAGGAAAGTATATCCATGCTGGATAGGATTACGATAGTCGCGGACAAGTATCGATGATGGACATAGTTTCCTACACCGTCGGAACGGTCGATCCGAATCAGATACCAGCATGTCTTTTATCCTAGGGAGGGTCTTGTAGGTCCATCATGGCAGACGTTCCCGATTTCCAGACAACCGAAGAAGGAAGGCAGTATGAGAATGAGATCATGATCGTTCTCAGCTCCGAGAAGAAAGACTACCCCAATTACTTCGGGGGACTCAAGGTCGCTTCGGGCCACGAGTTCAAGATCGCAAGCCCTATCGATCCGACGATCGAGTACGGTATCTTCCAGGAACCGGATGAGGGGACGATGGAGGAAGCGGTCACTGCAGCTCTGAAGGCGTTCGATTCCTGGAGCGTCAGGCCCATGGACGAGAGGATCTCATTCTTCCAGGCACTGCCCGGAGTCCTCAGGGCCAGGAGGCTTCATTATGCCGCGGCGATAACCGTAGGTAGCGGAATGGTCCGCGAGGATGCATTGGCAGAGGTCGATGCTGCCGCGGATGCCATCGAGAGGATCCTCAACGAGGCCAAGACCCTCGGAAGGAGGAGGGCACAGGGAGTATGGGCCATAATCACAGCTCACAACTCGCCCTTCGCTTCGCCTGTGGCGTATGCTGTCGCTGCGATGGTAGCAGGTAACACCGTCGTCATGAATCCGAGCAAGTACACTTCCATGCCGATCCATCTGTTCTACGGACTGATGGAGAAGTACAACCTGCCTGCCGGAGTCCTCAACCTCGTAGTGGACAGGAAGGACGATTCCACCCAGGAACTGGCCAACGACATGCGTCTGGCCGGTATAGTGGCATCCGGATCCGGTGACAGGATGGAGGACATGATGTTCCTCCAGATAGACGATGAGATGCATTTCATCAACGAGCTCAAGGGCATGAACCCCGTCGTGGTCTACAGGCCTTCGGATATGAAGGGCACCGTGAGGAAGATCATGGAATCAGCGTTCGATTACAGCGGACAGGGCCTTTTCTCCTGTTCGAAGGTGATCATCACGCGCGAGGACCAGGCCAAGTTCACCGACCTCCTGACGGAGTACATGAAGGATCTGAAGATCGACGATCCGGTGAACGATACCGCGTTCTCGGGCCCGCTCATATGCGACAAGGATGCGCAGAAGTTCAAGGACATGGCACTTCAGCTGATGCCGTTCACCGTGGCGAAGGCGATGCCCGTCTCCAAGGAGCTTCCCGGCAACTATGTCTCGCCTATAGCCGTCTGCGGACTGGATCCCGAGGACGAGCTTAACTACATGGACTTCGGACTGCCTATCCTGAACATCACCGTGGTGGATTCCGTCGAGGACATCTTCACCGAGCTGGAGAACTGCGAGTGCGGTCTCTCCGCAGGTATATTCTCAAAGGATTCCAAGCTCATCGACCGCTTCAAGAACGAGGTCGATGTTCCGCAGATGTTCATCAACGAGAGTAGCCGTTCACTGAGGCCCGCATTCGGAGCGGTCCTGGAGAAGTTTGTCAAGTGATGGTCTTCACATTCCAGGTGCAGCTCTTCGCCACTGCTACCAGAGGGGACATCTCGCTCCTGCCTAGATGTTTCGCCCTGTCCTGCTTCAGTATGAACATGGAGCAGCCGTCGCATTCGTCAGCTACCGCTCTGAGGGAATCCTCATCGTGATCCTTCACGTTGACGGTGACCGCGAACCTGCATTTGTTGTCCTTAAGGATGGAGATGCATTTTCTCTGGGAATCCGTCAGCTCCTTTCCGATCAGGATGTCGGCGGCGTGAGCGTATCCGGCACCGATCAGGTCATCGAATGCCGATGCATCCCGGCAGTCCGTAATGATCAGAACCTTCATCCCTCTGGGTCTGACACTTTTTATCATCTTGTAGAGATCGGGATAGTCCAACGGGTCCGTATCCGAGGAAACACCGAGGTAATCCAGAGAATCCTTGTCGGCTTCCAGTTTGGTCAGGATGTCATCGATGTCAATCCCCTGTCCATCCGAGATGCGTATGACCGACATGAACTTGTCAGGAACGGTGACCGTGTCTATCCTTGAGAACGAGGTTATAGGAATGGGATCACCCTATCGATTTCACGAGTTCGCCGATGGTCTCGCAGCTGTCCGCATCAAGGTCGTCGGCTATGACGATCGCATCTCCAACAAGGAGAGAGACCATCGCCATGGTCATCGCATATTCCCCAGACCAGGTCCTCACAGCTACGGGATGATCGGCTTCAGGCAGTTTCTTCGAGAGTCTCTTGAGGTCGGTGCATGATTCAAGGCACTGTTTCATGTTCCTCATCATCGGGTCGAGGACGATGTCCGTGGCACCGAACCCGTTGGCCTGCTGAACAAGGTCGAAGAGCTCCTCCATGTCCTCACAGCTGATGCACATGGGGCATCCGAACAGCTTCGAGATCGTAGAGAACTGCTCCAGGTTGTTCCTGTTGGCGCCCACTATGAGCGGCTTCCTGTCCATCAGATGGAGCAGAGCTTTTGAGACGTTCGTAGGATAGTCCGATTCTATGATCACATGACCCTCCCAGAGTTCTCCGACGAGCTGTGCCAGCGATGAGAACTGATCCTCAGAGAAACTGTCGTTGCGGATGCATATCGCATCGGGTGCACCGGATGTGATATTCCTTCTTGTTAGCTCGGCTATCCTCTTGCATGCCGCATTGGCATCCATGAGGTCGGATATCGTGAGTGCTATCATAGGTCCGCCAACTCCTCCCCGAATACGCGGGCCATATCCGCGGCCCCAGGTCCTTTCATCACTATGATGTCCGCTCCGGACAGCATCACAGCCAAGGCCACGGTGGCCTCGTGCATCGATGCCCTCCTTGCCGTGACATCATCACCGTGCGCGTCCCATGAGGGAGTGACATCGCAGATGATTATGTGATTGGAATCGGCGACCCCGTTGAGGCCGTCAAGCCTGTAGGATTCTATTCTGCTCTTAAGGTCCCTGAGGACGGGACTCATCAGCCCCTTTCCGAGATCCACTATGATCTTCTTCGCTCCTCTGGCACTCATCTCTTTGCATAGTTCCTGAGGAGATGTGCCGTCGCATTTGGCCACTATGATATGCTCGCCCGAACAGTTTGATAATTCCAGGCTCTGATCCCTGTCAGCGCAGCCGATGATGAGTATGGAATCCTTGATCTCCGTCGCGGCCTCCCGGAGGAGTTGGGAATCTCCGGACACCATCACCGGAAGTCTCGTCCTTGATGTGACGTTCCTCACCAATTCAACGGTGCTCTCATCGGTCAGTCTGAGACAGATCCCGTCCGCTCCGAGTTCCTTCCACATGACCGCCCACTCCTCGGGGTCGGTCTGACGTCCGGAGAACATCGATGCCGCCGAATCGGGATAGCCTTCCAAAGTATCGAATACCTCTCCGAAGATCACCGGTCTGCGGCGCCTGGCATTGTCCAGGTCAAGGAAGGGAGGGCTCCTTGCACCTCCGACCACGTAGTCCCCTTTGCCTATCCACAGTTCCTCGATCTCCGAGGGATATGTGACGGATGTCTTCGGTAGGCGCATGCTATCTCACATGAGTT
>JAFUHJ010000171.1 GCA_017468935.1 Candidatus Methanomethylophilaceae archaeon | reverse complement strand
TTACTGGTTACTCTGTCCTCGTTCTGCCAGGAGAGGTTTGAATGACCATTGATGAAAGCAAAAAGAAGAAGATGCTGTCCTACAGATGGATGGTATTCATAGCTTTGGCTATCGCATATTTCTTCGTGTACTTCCACAGGACCACCGCAGGCGCCATATCGACCACCCTCATGGAATACTTTGAGGTGGGTTCGGCGTCGGTCGCGCTGTTGGCATCCGCTTACCTGTATGCGTACACCCTGATGCAGATCCCCAGCGGTATTCTGACCGACCGCATGGGTCCACGCAAAGCTGCGACTATATTCGTCGCGCTCATCGCCGTAGGTTCGTTGCTCAGCGCCTATTCCGCGAATGTAAACAATTTCGATCTGATGATCGCCGGAAAGTTCATCATCGGTATCGGAGCGGCAGTCGTCTATATCCCGATCATGAAGGTCCTTGCGGTTTGGTTCCGCAAGAACGAATTCGCAACCATGAGCGGTATACTCCTTCTTGTCGGTAACGTCGGAGGTATAGCGGCCGCCACCCCCATGGTCATGATGATGGACGCCCTGGGGATACAGACCACCTACATCGTACTCGCAATCATCACTGCGGTCATAGCGCTGCTTGTATGGTTCATCGTACGCAACCACCCCATGGAGAAGGACCTCCCGAGCATCGAGGAGATCGTGTCCGAGGAGACCGGTCAGCCAATCACCGAGTCCACCTCCGAGAAGATGGGCACCGTCGAGGCGCTCAAGAGGACGTTCCTCAGCGGACGCAACTTCTGGCCGCTCGCGATATGGTTCTTCGTCATGTACGGCACCATCATGCTCTGGCAGGCATCGCAGGCCGGTGCGTACTACAAGAACATTGGGGGGTACGACGGCGGGACCGCAGGTATGATGCTGACCATGGTCGGTGTCGGAATGGTAATCGGATGCCCGCTTGCAGGGAAGCTGTCCGATTCGTTCCTACATTCCAGACGCAAGGTGGTCATAATCGGTACTGTCATATACACTCTGATATGGCTGTTCATCTATCTGACCGCCGATTCCCAGGACATACTGACCAACGAGGTCGTGCAGTACGCGATCAACTTCTGCTTCGGATTCTTCGGAGGATTCTTCGTCGTGTCCTATGCGCAGATCAAGGAGCTGTATCCGATCGCCATGGCCGGGACCTCCACCGCCGCCCTGAACCTCTTCCCGTTCGCGGGAGGGGCCATCCTGATCACCATCGCCGGATTCCTTGTTACTGATCAGACCCTTGCACAGTACAAGACCGTCTGGTTGATGGCCCTGATCCTGATGGTGATAGGCTGCGTGTGCGCGTTCCTGTCTAAGGAGAAGGATCAGACCCATTGAAGGGAATGCCACGTCCCCGGGGATGCCGAGCAGCGATGATGCGCCCCGGGGAGAAACGTTTTCGGAATAGGCAAACATCTTCACCGGGCATCCATCGCGGTGCCTGGACACCCACTTTTTCAAGTAACACGAACATGTTCGCACGCTACTAGTTATAGCTAACATGCCGCTCTTATTTATGGCAGAACAAGGGACCGATCAGATGTCCTCGGACACTGATGATAACCACATCCAACATAGAAGGAGGAATACAATGGATGAGAAGGCCATACTCAAGGAACTGGCCGATGCCGTAGTCGCCTGCGACCCGCCGAGGGCCAAGGTAGCCGCGGAGACGGCCTTGAAGGAAGGAATGGATCCCGTCAAAGCGATCAACGAAGGTCTGGTCGTAGGGATGGGGGTCATCGGAGACAACTATGCGGAACGCAAGATGTATCTTCCGCAGGTGCTGGTGGCAGCCCACAGCATGTACGAGGGACTCGATGTCCTGATACCTGCCATTCCCAAGGATGAGAACATAGCTAGCAAGAACGCGGTCACCGCAGTGGTGCAGGGAGACGTCCACGATATTGGCAAGAATATCGTCAAGACCATGCTGACCGCGAGCGGATTCATCGTATGCGATGCGGGCAAGGATGTCGACGGGGACACCATCGTCAAGGACATGCTGGACAGCAAGGCCGAAGTGGTCTGCCTGAGCACTCTCATGACCCCGACCATGGCGAGTATGGAGGACACGGTCAAGAAGATATCGGCGAGCGGATACCGCGACAAGGTCGTAGTGACGATCGGAGGTCCGCCCACCACCGACGGTTTCGCGAAGGAGATCGGAGCGGACCACAGGGATGAGAATGCGCAGCAGTGCGTCAAATTTGTCAATTCGAGGGTGTGATCACATGGTAATGTCATGCAGAGAAAGAGTATTGGCCGCGATGAAGCAGGAGGATCTGGACCGCCCACCGGTGGCCGTGTTCACCACCTGCGATACCATCGATATGATGGAGGCCTGCGGTGCATCATGGCCCGAGGCGCATTCGGATCCCGAGAAGATGGCGACCCTGGGATGCGCCCAGGCGGACTATTTCGGACTGGAGTCGGTAAGGGCGGGTTTCTGCCTCACCGAGGAGGCGGAGGCACTGGGCTGTCCGATCAACATGGGGACTTCGAGATCGTCCCCCATGCTCAAAGGCCATCCGTTCACCTACAATCCGATGAAGAAGATCTACGACGAGCCGGACAACCTCCCGGACATCGACGAGTTCCTGAACACCGGAAGGGTCAAGACCGCAATCGATGCTATGGCCATAATGCAGAGGACCCATGGCGAGGACTACGTGGTCATCGGAGGGAACACTGGACCGTTCACCCTGACCGGACATCTGCTTAACACCGAGAATCTGGTCTATTCGGTATGGACCGAGCCGGAGAGGGCGCAGAAATGGGTCGGAGCGATCGCACCGTACTGCAAGGCATTCGGACAGGCGCTTCTGGACAACGGGGCGGATCTGGTCCAGATGTCGGAGCCTTCGGCTTCCACCGATATCCTGGCCCCGACGGATTTCCCCGTACAGTCCGGACAGTTCGTGAAGGACTGCCTAGGTTCCCTGAAGGGAATGTCCATACTGCACATCTGCGGGGACTCCGCACCGATCATACCGTACATGCTCGATACCGGCGTGGACGGGATCTCCGTAGAGGAGAAGGTTCCCTCGGAGAAGGCCGTGGAAATCGCCGACCACAGGGGTTGTCTTGTCGGTAATGTCGGATGCGCGTTCCCTCTGTTCAAAGGGACCCCGGAGGATGTCGCCAAGGCCGCCAAGCACAGTGCTGAAGCGGGCTTCAACGTGATATCCGCAGGATGCGGTGTGCCCATCGGTACGCCGGCGGACAACATCCGCGCATTGGTCAAAGCGATCAAAGGCTGATCGCAAACAAACACCGGCCCTTGACGGGGCCGGCAAACCTCGAACCTTCTTTCCAGGTCCCACCGGCTGTTCGGGGGACCACAGCTTGTTTTTGATACACTACAGATCGGTCTGGACCACTACTGCGATCGGTATGGCCAGACAGTCGCGTACATCATCCATACAGACCTCACACCGTCTTCGCGATTCATCGCCGTACCTTGACGATTTCCCCGAAAGACCTTTATTATGACGATTGATAGAACACATCATGGCAGCAGCAGCTACACCCGAGAAACAACTCGCCGCAGGAATGAAGGCGATGGAAGAAGGAGACTTCAAGAAGGCATACTCATCTTTCAAGAAGCTCGTAGTGGAGTTCCCTGATAATGCCGAGTGCTGGTTCTACAAAGCGGAGTGCGGGAACTACGCCTCGGGAATGTTCGGAGCGAAGGCGGATGTGGACGAGATCATGGACGCATACAAGAAGGCCATGGAGCTCGATCCCGAGCGCGCGGATTATTTCCAGGCATACGGACTGTTCTGCATTTCCGTACAGAAGTACGACGAGGCCGAGAAGGCGTACTGCGAAGCAGCGGAGATCGACGAATCTCTATCGTCATCGCTGTACTCCGAGTTCGCTATCGAGTACTTCAACAACGTGATGGCCCAGTACGGGGAGATCATGGAGGATCCCAAGGCCCGTGCACCCTATGCGAAGAAGGCCCTCCAGTACATGCTCAAGGCATTGGACCTCGACGCAGAGGAAGCCAAGTCCCTTCTTTGAAACTTCAAGACCGGTGCCCCGACAACTATGGGGCACCGTTGTTCTATCTTTAAAATGAAAAATGGCAGGGGAATCCCCCTGCCTTCATTGGTTCTCTGAAGCTTTCATGGCCCCCAGGACCTCATAC
>JAFUHJ010000170.1 GCA_017468935.1 Candidatus Methanomethylophilaceae archaeon | reverse complement strand
TCCCGACTATGCCTATCTGCATTGCTATCGCCCACTGTATGGCTTATGCCATAAATGACCTGTGGGCCTTAGATAGGATTATCGTGGATTGCAAGTATACGGGAATAAGAGTTCTGGATGATGGACATGGCGGATTCAACGAACATATGGAAAATAGCGACGGCCGTATCGGTCTGTCTGTTGCTTGTGGTCAGCGGATTGTACATATTGGATTTGACATCGAAGGAGGGGGACCCCGGATACGTCGAGACTGACATGTCGATGTGGGTCGACGGTTCCGATTCCAAAAAGGATTTCCTGGACTATCTCGAATCGGTGACCGACCCGAAGAGCAAGGATTACATCCCGCCGGAGGATCGCATAGCGGTCTTCGATATGGACGGCACGGTCGTATGCGAACGCGACCCATGGTACTTCGATCTGTGCCTCTTCATCTACCGTGTCCTGGAGGACCCGGATTACAAGGACAAAGCGTCGGACCTCGAAAGGGAGGTCGCCCTGCTCGAGAAGGATGCGCCTTCCCCGGGTATTCTGGACGACAGACTGGAACAGGCAAGGGCATTGGCCTTCAAAGGCATGACCATAGACGAGATGAACGATTACATCCAGGAATTCAAGAAGAACAAAATGCCCAGCTATGAGGGCATGACGTACGGGGAATCCTTCTACAGACCCATGCTCCAGATGATCGATGCCCTCCATGCCAACGACTTCAAGGTCTACATAGTGAGCGGTACCGACAGACTTACTGCGCGCGGCCTCCTCCAGGATTCCATGCTGGACATCCCTGTCGACCGCATAATCGGATCTGGAAAGTCACTGGTCGCTACCGGTCAAGGCGATACCGACGGGTCCAAATATGTCTTTAAAGAGGACGACGGGATCATCTACGGCGGAGAGCATGTCATAAAGACGCTCAACATGAACAAGATCGTCGCCATCATCCAGGAGATAGGCAAGAAGCCGGTCCTGGCGTTCGGTAACTCATCATCCGATTCCAGTATGGCCATGTATGCGACGGTTGACAATAAGTACAGGAGCATGGCCTTCATGCTGTGCTGCGATGATCTCGTGAGGGAGAACGGGGACATGGAGGCCGCCCAGAAGATGTACGACCTGTGCGATAAGAACGGTTGGACCCCTATTTCCATGAAGAACGATTGGACTACGATCTATGGTCCGGACGTCAAGAAGAAATGATTCAGTGCCTCAGCCTGTAGACAGCATCGGCGATCTCGCCGATCTGCTCGGGCCTGAGGTGCTCCACCCTCTCATCCACATACGGGACATCGTCCCCGGATTCCATCATATGGGCGGATCTGAGGGAGGTACCAATCTTCTTCCTGCGATGGTTGAAGGTCACCTCGACGACCTTGAAGAACGTCTTCTCGTCGAGCACCCTGAATGGAGATTCGCGGGGAGTGATCCTGACCAGTGCCGAATCCACCTTGGGCCTGGGGTTGAATCTCGATGCTGGCACTGTCTCCATTATCTCGCAGTCGGCCCTATAGAAGAGGTTCACCGTCAGACGCGAATAGTCGGGGCTGCCGACCATGGCGACCATACGGTCTGCGAACTCCTTCTGCACCATTACGACGGCGGTCCTGAAATCGTATTCCAGGAGTTTGAAGATTATCGGAGTCGATACGCTATACGGGAGATTGCTCACGAAGACATCGAAGTCCGGGAAGGGTTCCTTCACGGCATCGGCATGGATGAGCTTCAGGGAATCCCCGTAGGTCTGTGTGATGTAATCGGCAAGGATGTCGTCGATCTCGATGCAGGTGACGTCGTCCGAGACCTCGATCAGTCTTTTCGTAAGGATCCCCAATCCGGGACCGACCTCGAGGACCTTGTCCTCTCTGTTGATGCCTGCGTATCCGATGTGCCTGTCGGCCACACGGTCGTCTATCAGGAAATTCTGACCCTTGCTCTTCTTGGGAACAATGCCTGTATCGGCGATGAGCCTGCCGGTATCGTTCATCTCTGGATGAAGAGGTAGTGCTTCCTGTCGGGATCCTGGATCTCGAGCATGATGCGCCCGACGATGAGCTTCTCGGGAGTCTTGATGCCTGTCCTGGTGCCGAGGTCCTCGAAATCTTTGAAGTTCCCCTTCTTCCTCTCATCGAGGATGATGTTGAGGGATTTCTTTCCGAGTCCGGGAAGTTCCTCCAGCGAGTGCTTGCGCATGCTTATGGCCTGGGCGTTGTTGATGAACCCGATGAACCTCTCCTGGTCGGCGAGCACTATGTCTGTGACGGCGAACTCCAGTTCGGAGATCGCGTTGCTCGTGAGGTCGTTGTATGTGATCCTGCGCTTGACGTGATCGATGATGTCGCGTTTCACCGTGTCGGAATCCTTTCCGATGAACGTCTTCTCACCGATGGTCACCGCCGCACCGGCCTTGGGAACGAGCTCGAAGAGTTTGAACTCTTCCGCACCAAGTGCGTAGCAGACAGGCTCCTTCTTACCGAATCCGGCGGAGGGGACGCCCTGTGGCAGATAATCTAAGATGTAAGCGTACTCTTCCATGGGAAAAACACCCCATCAGATGTACTTACCAACGATCTCTATGATCTGGTTTATCTTGTCACTGCTGAGGTTGATCCTCTCTTTGGAGAAGATAGCACGGACATCCTCCGGGTATTTCGGGAGGATATCCGCGATCTTCACTGCAATGACATCCGTTACTTCCTCGATCTGGCTAACCTCTTCGATGATCTTGTTAGCGTCCTCGAGGGATATGTTTGAGACTTTCTGCGCATGGTCAAGTGCTGCTTTCTGTGATGCGAGGAGGACATCCTCGTCCTCGAGCTCTCCGGCTGTACCCTTCCTGCTCTCGGCAACCTCTTCCAAGAGATCTCTTACTTCTGCCAGTGTGACGTAGCGCTCAGTCATGTCTATACCTTCAGTTGTCGACGTTCCTTACAAGGTGCTCGGGGCGTGCAACGACCATCTTGGTCTTGTTTCCGTCCTTGACGGATACCTCGTATGCCGCTCCCCTCTCTCCGACGACGACTCCGGTGAGTCCGTGGAATCTGGAGAAGGGCATTCCCTTGTGGATGCTGGGGTCGATTATGATGTTGACTTTCTCTCCGGTCTCGAAGGTCTGGAAACCTTTCGTGATGGGTGAGAGCCCGCGTGCCCTTACTGACTTCTTCAGCTTGTTGCGGGTCTTTGTCCTTGTTCCGCTGGATGCCTGCATTGCTTATCCCTTCATTGTTCTTCGAATTTGATCGCCAATACATCGAGGGTCTCGACTTTGCATGGTACTCCGAGTCTTTCTGAGAAGCTCGGCACGCTCCTGCCCTCGTCACCGGACACGAACTCCTTCACGTACGTTCCCGAATCGGTCTCGAGTTCGAGATCGAAGGAATCGTCGGAGATCTGTTCCGCCTTGCACCAGTGGATCTTCCTCTTTCTCACGAGGTCCGCACGCCTGTGCTCGACCCTGCGAGGAGTCCTCTGGTCTATATTGACGTCCTTGAACGATAGGGCAACGTTAGATACCACTTCTTTATTAACTTTACCCTCCGCCTTAACATGTACGTGGTATACTTTGTCTGATGCGGCGGCCTTGTAACGTTCCACTGCCTCGCGCTGTACGAAGTGAAGGCTGTTGAATCCTGCCAGCTCCGACATGTTCGATCTGCGCTCGAGCTCGTCCAGATCGACGTACCTGTGCTTGGGTTGGCTTATCTCGAGGACGAAAGGTCTTCCGTCGCCGAGCATGAGGGCATCGATGTCCTCCCTTCCCCTGCCGGGGAAGAAGTGTTCGTCGCCATCCGCCATCTCCAGAGCGATATCCCCGCTGATCTCCTGGACGGAGGTCTCGTACAT
>JAFUHJ010000169.1 GCA_017468935.1 Candidatus Methanomethylophilaceae archaeon | reverse complement strand
TTTGCATTTGCATTTGACGGTGCTGCCGTCGGTTATCTCAGGTTCCCCTACCCAGGTGATCTCGGTCGTGTTGGAGCGGATGGTGGTGTAATCGAACACTGTGGCCCCCTTCTCGACCGGATTGACCTTCCCCGTATCCTCATCGACGACCTCGAAATACTTCGCCATATCGTCAGGGTCCGTAACGAATGTGATCCTGTGCTCATAGCCGGAGTAAAGTACTACGAAAATACCGAGTGATATCAAAACCGCCGCGACGCCCACGGCAACAATCGTCTTTGACCTTTGGTCTATGATAGACTCTGACCTCTGATACCTTTCACCATTAATAAAAATGGTTTCACTGGCCCCCGGTCCTGTTCCTCCTTCCGGTTCCTTTCAGCATCTCCACGTACTTGTTCTGGCTCAGTCCGGTGACGAGTATGTCCGACTTGTAGAGCTTCACGGTTATGAAGATGGATGCGAGTGCGAAGACCGCCATGTACGCGATACCCGCCAACACCAGGGTGAGATCGCCGTTCATCAAGGCCTCCGTTGCCATCATGGGGTGGCTGAAGGGTATGATGAACAGCACTGTCTGGATCAGTGCGTTGGAACTGTACCAGCCCGAGAACATCGTGATGAACATGGGCAGGATCGCTAGGATGCTCAGGGGCATGGTCATGGTCTGTGCCGATTTGTAGTTCTTTGCGAAGGCCCCAAGGATCATACAGATACCCAGTGCGCATGCGATCGAAAGGAACATGGATACAGCTATCAGGGCATAATCGGTGAGACCTAGTGCAAGACCCAATGAATCGAGGTCGAGTCCGCTGTCACCGACTGCCATGAACGTCACGGACGAGATATAGAACGCCATTCCGAACATGTAGGCCATTCCGAATATCAGTCCCACCAGGGCCGCGGCGATGATCTTACCTGTCACGATGACAGTCCTGCTTATGGGCAGTGTCAGGAGCGTCTCCAGGGTCTTGTTCTCCTTCTCGGATCCCATCGAGCTGATGACGATGCTTCCGACCATCATTATGATTATCATGATGATCATGGGGATGAACATGGTCTGACCCGACATGGCCTCGCTGATCTCGGCCGGGGTGACGTCCGAACGGAGTTCTCCCTTGACGTAAGTGTATGTCTCCGTCGATTTGATCGGATACTTGAGGAAATCGACGTATTTCGATTCCTCCTCTCCCGTGATGAACTTGGACAGGTTGTTGTTCATGTTGCTCACGATGGCGGATGTGACCGCCGAGGAAACTGTGCCGCCTATCATTCCGGACGGCTGGTAAACGTAGTATTGAAGGATCTCTCCCTTGAGGTATGTCTTGTTGTCAGGATCGGAATACTTGAGGCTCTCCTCGATGTTCTTCTTGAAGTCATCGGATAGTACGAGGGCAACGCTGGCACCTGTGTTCTCCATCTGTTCGAGGATGTCATCCTTGTCCATCTTCAGGACGAATTGGTCGACGTTCTCCGGCGTTATGCGCTTGTCCCCGCTCTTGATGTAGAAGTCCTTGAGGAATTCGTATGCGTCCCACTCGCCGTCCTCGGTCTCTATGGTCTGATCCTCGTAATTGGCTATTCCTATCACAGGCATGACCGTGCTCTTGCTGACCTCATCGCCTATGAGTCCTCCGAGGGCAGCGAACAGCATGACCATGACGAGGACGGATATCACTGATCCCGGGGTCAGGAGCTCCCTGACCTCCTTCTTCACAATTGTAGTAAGATGGCTCATGCTCCTTTCACCGCCGTGACGAAGACCTCTTCGAGTGTCTCCTTTCCGTATTTCTTCTTGAGTTCCTCGGGTGTGCCGACATCTATCAGGTTGCCCTGATCGACCATACCCACCCTGTCGCAGAGCATGTCCACTTCGAACATGTTGTGCGATGACATTATGACAGTTACACCGCTCTTGGCTATGTTGCGGATGACCTCCCTGATCTCGTATGCGTTTATCACGTCCAGGCCGGATGTGACCTCGTCCATGATCGCGAGCTTGGGGGATGTCATGATGGCCCTTGCGATGAGCAGTCTGCGCATCATACCCTTGCTGTAGGTGTCGATCCTGAAATCAATCTTGTCGCCCAGATCGGCGAGTTCAACGCCTTTCTGGACCATCTCGTCCTTCTCCTTCCCGGACACGAAGAGTTCCGCTATGAATGAAAGGTATTTCCTTCCGGTGAGGTCCTTGTAGGCCCCGGCATCCTCGGGTAGGTAGCTGATCAGTTTCCTGACCTCGTCGCCTTCCTTGGCGACATCTCTTCCGTATACTTCGATCTTCCCGGAGGTGATCGTAAGGATGGTGGAAATCATTCTCAAAAGCGTGGTCTTCCCGGCCCCGTTGTGGCCGATGAGTCCGAAGACCTCTCCCTCATGTACAGTCAGGGACACGCCATGGACGGCCTCCCTCTGACCGTAGGTCTTGCGGACGTCCGTCAGGACGAGTGCATCTGTCATGCTGGGACGATTGTCAGAATATGATAAAATATGTTCCCGGGACGGGTCCCGGTAATGATCGTTTTAGATTCACTCTTCCTTAGCGTTCCCCATGGCCTTGTTGATGGTCTCCTGGAGCGAAGTGTACTTCTCCTTGAGGGAAGTCTCCTGACGCTCGAGGCTACCGATCCTGACCTCCATCGTCTCGATGGAATCGTCGAGGTCCGCCTTGAGGGAATCCAGGTTTTCGACCTTGATCATGAAGGCACCGGATGTCCTGTAGACCGCTCCTGTGGACTTCTCCAGTTCCTCTTTGGTCTTGATGAGCTCGCGCCTGCTGGCGTCCATCTGCATCTTCTGCGATGTGACGGCCTGAAGCTGCTGCTGCACCTGCTGGAACTGGGTGATCTGGTTCTGAAGCTGGGGGCTGATTCCGTTCATTGGTTCACCTTGGTTAGATCTCCTATGTCTTCTATCACGCGTATGCATTCCAGATATGAGTTGACCGCCGCTCTCATGGCTGTGGTGTCGGTGGCCCTGATGTGGATCAGGACGTCCTTGCCATCCTTCTCGATCCTCGTCTCCGTGCGCGGCAGTTCCCTGCCGGCCTCGGGCGAGATTGTAGGCACCGCGACATCGGCCGCGGCGCCTTGGATCCTGAGTTCGGCCTCGATCATATCAGTCGGACTTGTAGACCTTCTTGTCGACAGGTCTGTCTTTGAGGAAGATCTTGTATCCGCACTTCTCGCACTGGAGTCCGAGTGAGTTGATGCTGTGGGGCTCGTTACACTTGGCACATCTGTATTCTTCCGTGCTCATCGTACTCACCTTTCAGTGACTCACTGCTCTGAAACCTTGGAGATGTCCTTCTTGGTGTCGGGGCTGTAAGCGGTTGCTGCGAACTTGGTGTCGCAGTGCTTGCAGTACCAGATACCGGAGCTGACCCTCTTCACCGACATGTGGTGGCAGACGGGGCACTCGTGCTTTCCCTTCTGCTGGGCCTCGATTGTCTTGATCCTGTTGCGGACGATAACTCCGTACCTTGCTCCGAACCTTCCGGAACTTCCTGCTTTCTCTGTTCTCTTTGACATAATTTTCACCCGATGATTTTCCTGATCTCGGCACCCTTCTCTACAGCTCTGTCGAGACAGAGGCTGAGTTCATCAAGTGTGATCGAACCGCGGCCACCTTTCTGCATGGCCCTGAAGTTACCGACATCGTCGGTCGTAACCGTCAGGCGTGCGGTCGAAATCTGTTCTTCGTCGAAATTAGGGTCTACTATTAAAGTATTACCTATTTTGACCTCTGTGATCGATATGGGAGTGCATGTGATCGGCAGGGGTTTGTTCTCTCCTTTGCCGTACTGCTCTCCGGGGATCGTCGCGCTCTTGAGTGCGCAGACGGCCGCGAGGTTCGCAGCATCGAAGAGGTTGCCGTCGTAATCGAGGGCGTATATGTCCACGAAGCACATCCAGACCTCCTCTCCGGGAACGATGCACAGTCCTGCGACATCCACCATTCCTGACTCACGGATACCGCGGTCCACGACACGGGCGAGTTCGATGGCGTCCTCTCCGGGTGGTCCGGATTCGAATGTGGGGTGTGCCATGGGGATGAGCTCGGCGCCTGTCGTCAGCACACCGACGTCGGGTGTGTCGGGGAAGGGTGTTCCGGGGATGATTTTGACTCCCGCGATGACCTCTGTCTTTCCCATCTTGACCCTTGCGGATCCATCCGCGCTCTCGATGACGTTCGTGACGACCTTGATCTCACGGACATCGGTGACGCCGCGTCCGTCCAGCCTCTTGCCCTCTTCGATGAGTTTGAGCATGTGGTCGCGCTTGATCTCTGACATTATCTCGGTCATTCCGATCCCTCCTGTGCCCTCTTGGAGTATCTCCTTTTGAGAGCGTCCTTCTGGAGCTCGTGGAGTTCGTGGCATCCCGCGACGGCCATCTTGATACCGTAGTCGAATTCCTCACGGGTCATGTTACCGTCCATCTGAAGGAGGACGATCTCGTCCGTGGAGGGGATGATAGCGATGGGCACATCCGCCTGTCCGTAGTTGTCCTCTTCCTTGTTGAGGTCCAGGAGGACGTGTCCGTCGGCCTTACCTGCAGCCAGAGCGGGGACGATGTCCCTCATGGGGATCCCCGCATCTGCCAGTGCGACGGAAGCGGCCGTGAGTCCTGCGCACCTGGTCCCGGCGTTAGCCTGGAGGATCTCTATGTACACATCGATGGATGCGCGGGGGTAGAGTTCCGTGAGGACGACCTTCTCCAATGCTTCGGAGATGATCTTGGAGATCTCGATGGACCTTCTGTCCGGTCCGGGTCTCTTCCTGTCGCTGACAGAGAAGGACTGCATGTTGTACTTGCACTGCACGATGGCCTTTGTGGGGTCCTGCAGGTGCCTGGGGTGGCACTCCCTGGGTCCGTAGACCGCTGCCAGGACCTTGTTCTTTCCGATCTCTACGTATGCGGATCCGTCCGCGTTGTTGAGGACTCCTGCCTCAACCTTGAATGGCCTGTGCTGTTCGGCGGTCCTTCCGTCGATCCTCATGCCGTTCTCGTCAACCAATACCATATCTGTGTGTCCGCTCATGGTCACTCATCCCCCTCATCGTAATCTTCGTCTTCATCCTGAGGGATTCTCTTTTCGATAAACTCTTTGATCCTGTCTGTCAGGTTGCTGCTCTGGGCCTGTTCCTCGATCATCTCGATGGCTTCGACGGCCACATCGGCGTTCTCGTCCTCTCCGTCGACCCAGATCCATCCGTTCTGTCCGACCGTTATGCGGCAGTCGGTCATGTTCTTCAGCATCGAGATCATGGATCCGCTTTTTCCGATGACCCTTGAGACCTTGGTGTGGGAGATCTTCACGAGCCTTCCGCCCTCGATCTTCCTGAGTCCCGAGTCCTTCATGGTGACGGAGATCTTCTTGCTCTCGTCGACCGCCAGGACCTTTATCAGCACAACGTTTCCGATGGTGAGGAATCTGGATGTGTCTCCGAATTCGACCTTCCAGGGTACCTCGCTCACATGCAGGGGCGCAGGGTAGGGCGCTCCGATGTCAATCAGCCAGTTCGAGGGACCGATGTCCACGATTACACCGAAGACGGTGTCTCCCGAAGTTGGCATGTATCCTCCCCTCAGGGGGATCACTCCGACCGTGTTCTGGAAGACATTCCTTACTCCCATAACACTGGCACGGACCTTGCCGTCCAGCACGTATGCGTTCTCTCCGGGCCTCATCCCCGTTCCGTCGAGGATGTCGCCGGGCACAACGATCTCGCGTGTCTGTCTGGCGTTTCTTTTCTCCATTTTATCACTCTCGCGAATGTCAATTTATCAGTTTCACGGATGCCGAGCCCTTCGTCTTGTGCTTCAGCTTGTCCGTGAGTTCGTTGATGAGGCCTGCGGGTATCTCCATGACGCCTATCCATGAGCCGTCGGCGGTCCACTCCTCCTTCTCGACCATACCGTACGATATGATGTCGTCGAAGCAGCGTCCGTAATCCGAACCGGCCAGTTTGATGGCCACACGGGATTTCTCGAACCTTATCGGCAGAAGGGGTCTGAGCAGTTTCATCGCCTCGTCGATCTCCTTGTCCAACGGTCTGAACGGGTCGACGTGGAATTTGGCCTCCTCGAGCGCCATCTGTATCCTCAGCGGCGGGTGGGGAGTGTGCGTCTGCGGGTTGATAGCGTTCGCGGCGATGTAGGTGATGATCTGCTGTTTCTTCGACTCGAGCATCTCCTTGCGCTGTTCGGCCGTTATCTGGATCTCGCCCTTCTCGACGATCTTCCTCGCTATCTCCGAAATGTCCTCTGTGCCGAATGCCTCTTTCAGTTTGTCCTCGGCCTGTTTGGTCCCCTTGCTGGCGTTCTTGAAGACCTCTTCGACCGCCATGTAGTCGACTATGTCGAACGTCTTCCCCTGTTTGATCAGGTCGACGACCTTGGGATCCAGGAGGATCTCGAAGGTCTCGCCGTGACTCTCCAGCTTGGCAGTTATCGCATCATCAAGGCTGACCATGTTCTCGCCTCAGGCCTTGAGCTTCTTGGTGTCCTTGAGGAAGGAATCGATCTCGGCCTCGCTCAGTCTCCTGAACTTCTTGCCGACATCTGCTACACCGATCTCGATGGTATCCGCACTGGGCTTCTCTTCGATGGCAGCCTCCAATGCTTTGAGACCGAGTTTGATGGCCGCGTTGTAGGTCATGTCCTCTTTGTATTCCTTCTCGAAGAGCTCCATGACCGCAGGACGTCCGCTTCCGATTCCGGTGGCCTTGTATGCAACGAGTGCTCCGGAGGGGTCCGTCTCGAAGAGGTGGACTCCGAGGTCGTCGGTACCGGCAACGAGGAGGGCTGTTCCGAAGGGACGCGCTCCGCCGTACTGTGTGAACTGCTGCTTGTAGTCGCAGACCTTCTTGACGAGCATCTCCACGGAGATGTTCTCGCCGTAGTTGACCCTGTGGATCTGAGCCTGTTTCCTGGCCTCGTCGACCAGGACCCTGGCATCTGCTACGAGTCCGGATGTCGCACATCCGATGTAGTCATCGATGTCGTGGATCTTCTCGGTGGATTTAGGCTCGAGGAGCTTGCTCATCGATCTCTTGTCGACGATCAGCGCCACTCCGCCCTTGTACTTCAGTCCGATGGTGGTCGAACCTTTCTTTACAGCCTCACGGGCGTACTCTACTTGGAAAAGTCTTCCGTCAGGGGAGAAGACTGTGATCCCCCTGTCATAAGCCATTTGTCCGGGTTGCATAATTGCTGCTCCTTATTTCTTTACGCGAGTGCATCCCTCACCTATTATAAAAGGGAAACGCGCAGGTATTTACAGAATCAGAAATCGGTTCTTCCTCTTGCGGGGAACCTTGAGTTCTGGGTACACTTCACGCACCTTCCTGAGGGTCCCGGATGATATCAGCGATACGGATCCGGGGAAGCAGGAGCTCATGGTCGCCGACACCCTCTCGATCTCCGAAGGGCTGCAGCGGACGATGGCCTTGCCCGAGAAACTCGTGATGACGCGCAGATCGGGCATCTCGGCACTGATGCTTTCCAGTGCTGAGAGG
>JAFUHJ010000168.1 GCA_017468935.1 Candidatus Methanomethylophilaceae archaeon | reverse complement strand
TTTGATTATGTCCAATGCACCGAGATCTATCTCGATATGCTGGAAGACGATTCTCCCGTTCAACGCAACAGACCTGCTCTAAAAGGAATCTGGATGCCCCCTATCAGAAGAAGATCTCTTTTTGACCGTCTGCTCGGACGCTGAGAGCACATCAACCACAGGATCATCCCTATCGACCGCCTGCCGGCGGTCCGTCGCCGCGGGGCCGTAGGCCCAGGCGCGGGCCGCACGGGAGGCACCTTGTTTTTCCATGCACACGATGACTGCAACGGTCGGGCGGCCGAGGCTCTGCCGAGGCCATAGCCCGACCGAGGACGAATCACGCGACGCGCAGCGGAGCGGGATTCGGACCGACTTGATAGAGATAACCTGAGTTAAAACCTGGCCTACGACTTCCGAGCAATCGGGAGTCGTTCGCCTAATTTGATTTTTAAAAGTGGTCTGCGGTTCAATGTTTGCGAACATATACCGAACTTACAGACCGAGACAGATTAGTGAGTTCGTACAAATAATCCTTTCCCAGCATAAAGAAGGCTGTAGGTATGGAGCATATGTTCGCCACATTGGGAGGCATACATATGCTGATATGCATAGGAATGGACGTACATGCGAAGAAGCTGACTTGCTATGGCATCCCCTTCGACGAAGGGGATGTGGAAGCAGAGGAATTCTGTACTGAATTCAACCGTGAGTTCAAGGTGATGTCCGGAGAGAAGAAGGATATGATCAGGCTCTCCAAATGGCTGAAGGACGTGGATCACAGCATACTCATAGAGAGCGGATCCAAAACGCACGAGGTGTTCTGGACGCTGACCGACAACGGGTGCACCGTTGTCGTCGCCAACGCCAACGACCTGTTCAGGATAACCATGTCGGTGAAGAAGACCGATTTCCATGACTGCAGGGAGCTAGCATCCTACATGCGCAGGCGCATGCTGGGGGAGAAGGAGTTCTCGGTTTGTCTCATGGTGGATTCCGTATGGCTGAACAGGAGGCAGATGTGCAGATTGTACGCAGCTGCAGCCAGCGATCTGTCCGATCTCAGGCGCAGGATAAGGTCGTACATGCTCGTCCGCGGGATAACCATTGAGGATCTTGGTAGAGACATAGTCTCGGAGGCCAGCCTGAAGAAGCTCGAAGAAGTTGCGGACGTACCGATGGGCTTCCTCATCGAGGAAGCCAGATGGAAGACCGCAGAGCAGAAGAGGATACTGAAGGCGATAGAGAAGGAATTCGCGGATGTACCGCACTATAATCTGCTGAAGTCCATCCGTGGATTCGGCCCGGTCACATCTTCGTATCTGACCGCCATGATAATCGACATAAACAGGTTCGATTCTCCGGCGGCGTTCGCCGCATACTTCGGCATAGTGCCGAAGCAAAGGGAATCGGCTGGCCATTCGAAGCATTGCGGTATTACCAGGAGAGGTGACGATGTGGCCCGCCAGATGCTCCTGACGGCCACGATGGTCCATGTCGGCAACGACAGGGACCGTGTATCGAGCATCACCAACATGTATTACAGGCTCCGCGCAAGAGGGATGCCGAACAAGAAGGCGATGACCGCATGTACGAACAAGATGACCAGGATCATCTATGCCATCCTGAAGGATGGCAGGGAATACAGGGAATGAGGAAGGCGGATGACGGATGAATATCACCCGACCCTGCAGCGATTGTCAACGGAGAATTTGAGTTGTGCGGTACGGCCTGCGGCCGTAGGTGCCCGTTTAAAACCTTCCGCTAGAAGCATCAGGAGAGGCCGGAGCCAGATGGTGCCCTGGTGAGGCATCGCAAATAACATGGCCCTTCGGTGATAGATTGGAACGAAGACCGTAGCGAGCTAGCTCTCACGGTCTTCGAAATGATTGGGAATCCTACCATGTTCAATCGGATACATCAGCGGATGCTATGCCGGTCGATGTCGAAATATTGATATTCGGGAACACAATGGATTGGGTGTAGACCTCTTAGGAAGTCAAATAACTCAGTCATATCGAGGTCTTTCCGTCATAATAATATCCTATCTGTGCAATTCGTCTGTCGTTGATTCCTTTGACTGATGATCACTCTCTTATCCGCCCAGAACATCCCCACATTATAGACAAGAATGATGTTGTTGGGCATATACATGAAATACGCGACCAAAAAGTAATGCTGGATAGAGATATTGCAGTCTATTTCGGGACCACGACAGGCAATCTCAATAGAGCAATGAAGCGTAACATTTCCCGTTTTCCGACCAATTTCTGTTTCCAGCTCACGGCCGAAGAGTGTTCAAGATTCCAAATTGGCATCTTGAACGGAGGCCGCGGATCCAATCTGAAGTATCTCCCCTATGCTTATACCGAGCAAGGTGTAGCGATGCTCACATCCGTGATCCATACCGACAGGGCGATCTCAGCCAGCATACAGATCATGGAAGCTTTCGTGGAGATGTCCCACTACATCCACCACTATCGTGACATGCTGCCCCGTGATGAGATATTGGAACTTTCCAACAAACAATACCTTCTGGAAGGGGAGGTCCGTGACATCAAGGATAAGATGGTAACAAAGAATGACCTTTCCAATCTCATGAAAGTATTCATGGATTCCGTATCGGACGAGGAGTTGTTGATATTGGACGGTGAACCTTTCAAGGCCGACAAAGCGTATGCGAAGATATGCAGAGCCGCCAGATCGAGCATCGTCCTCATCGACGACTATATCGGATTGAAGACTCTGTATCATCTGGCCAACGTTAAGTCCGAAGTCAAGATAACTATCATCAGCGATAACAGATCCAGACCGTCACTGAAAAGGACGGAGCTGGAGGATTTCAGATCCGAAAATCCTGGATTGTCTGTAGATTTGAGATCATCCTGCGGACGCGTACATGACAGGTTCATAGTGATCGATCATGACAGCAAGGATTGCAGGATATACCACTGCGGATCCAGCATCAAAGATTCCGGGAACAGGATAACCACGGTCATTCCGATCAAGGATATCGGATTGTACTCTGACATGGTATCATCGCTCCTATCCAATCCTGAACTGATTCTGAAATGATGGTGCCTGTATCCCTGCCGATCTGTCGATAAAATGGATTCAAAAGACGTCGGAAAACGGTCGTTGGCGATGCCGTCCGTCTCGATGATCTCTCAGAGAATCATAGACCTTTAGGTGTGATGTATATCCCCTTGTTGTTGTACATCTCTATGCTCCACTCAATCACAAAGCCGGGTCCCATAAGCCGTCGACCTCTAGGCGATGTTGATTCCAGCGGGCTCAATGATGAATCTCGATAACAATATGGTCAGTCCGACGTCCATTCCCGTGGACGATGTGGATAAGGCCATCATCGACCACATGCTTTCCAATCCAAATGTTCGTATCAAAGAGATCGCCGCCTTGATAAGAATATCAGACAGAGCGCTCAAATCTCGTATCGATAAACTGAAGAAAGCAGGGATCGTGTCAGGAGAAGGAAATAACAGGTCCGGTTCCTGGAAGGTCGAGAAATGAGTATGAACAATGGTGAAGCCACCATTCTTCACCATTCCTTATCAAGCTGGTAAAAACATGATACCGGCCACTGTCCTCCACCTTCAGAGCTTCATTTCTATCCTTTCAGCTATCGGACACCCCCTCGAAGACCGACATCACCTGTTCCGGGCGCAGGGGCATTGGGATATTTCCGTCGATGATACGATCGATACCCCCGAGGCATTCGGCATAGGTCAACGCATCGTCCTCTGACAGGAACCATCCGTTGAGCCTGCTATCGGTGCAGGACAGATGCCACACGCCTTTCTTGCGTTCCACACAGAAGGACATGTGATTGGAAGTCATCGCAAGGCTGCCTTCCCGTGTGACAACCCATTTATCGGAATGGGTGCCGGACGGCCCTATCAATCCGATACCTCCGTCCTGTGCTTTCTTATCAATACAAAGGAGATCAGCAATAGGGTGACAGCTGTTAACGCGACGATGATCACCCAGGTGTGACCGTCGCCCTGGATGACTTCGACCATATAGACTGAGAAATGATCGGTGGAGAAGCTCACGACCCCTGTTGAGGGATCATACTCCATAGACATCTCCGTCCTACCTCCGAGACCGTCGACGTACCAAAGCCTGATACCGTCCGAATCCAGATCGGGAGATAGGGTTATCGTCGCGATCCCTCCGATGTCATGCACCTGCTCGTCCCCGTACATCATGGTGACCACCACAGCGAAGCCATCGCCTACGACCTCTAACTGTTCGGGAGTCAGATTGTCCTCGGTCCCTTTCTCTATGGTCAGAATGACATCGAATCCCGAATCCGCGGCGGCCGAGATACAGTCCCGAACTATCTGAACAGATCCGAATCCGCTCTGGACAC
>JAFUHJ010000167.1 GCA_017468935.1 Candidatus Methanomethylophilaceae archaeon | reverse complement strand
GTTGTGCGCCCAGCACGAGTCGCAATCTTGGAGGTGAAAGTCCTCTACGGGCCTGACCGTGGGAACCGTTAGCCAAGTCCAAGGGTGTCCGCCGTGAGGCGGAATCTAAAGGAAGGAGGAGGCAAAATCCCGGACCGATGAACAAGAACCGGATAGTAGGCACGCAGATGGGGCGAGTCCGCAACTTTGGACAAAGCCCGATACGGTACGGACATCGAGGTGTAAATCCGGCGGTTATATGGGAGGAAGGATACGACCCTTACCTGGGGAGGCCTGACGGCTTGCCGAAGGCAATCCGTCATCAAGCCGAAAGGCAAGATGGCGAGAGGGCAGTCAGGAGTCAGCAGACGCCATAGTAGGGGAGGGAAAGCCCGATGAGATGGGGTTTCCCGCCGAAGGGCAGAAGGAACCGAGAAGACCGAAACAGAGGAGGACAGATATGCAGAGAAGTCAGAAAACGATGGACAGCTTCCTGAAAAGAGACAGGACGGAATCCGAAGGACTGGAAGGAGCGACCAGCATATATGTTGCGCAATCGGTGGAGGGAAGCACCTACGACGACCTGATCCCAATGGTAATCGACGATGACAACATCGAAGAGGCACTGAGGAGAGTGGTCGGAAACGGAGGGGCTCCAGGCGTGGACGGCATGACCGTCCACGAACTTGAGCCCTGGATACAAACCAACAAAGGAGAACTAAAGTCCCTCATATCAGAGGGAAGATACATACCCACCCCAGTTCGGAGGAAGGAGATCCCGAAACCGAACGGGGGAGTGAGGAAACTGGGCATACCGACTGCTAAGGACCGTCTGGTCCAGCAGATGATAGCACAGGTCCTCACACCGATATACGACCCGACCTTCTCTGAATCCAGTTATGGGTTCAGACCAAGGCGGAGCGCACAGGATGCAATCCTGAAGGTCAAGGAATACTACGATGAAGGTTATATCTTCGGAGTGGGACTAGACCTGGAGAAGTTCTTCGATAACCTGAACCAGCGCTATCTTATGAATATCCTGAGGGAGCGTATCAAGGACAAGACCTTGATACAGCTCATTAAGAGGTTCCTGAGAGCAGGAGTGGTCCTGCCAGATGGTATCGTGGAAGCGACCGAGATGGGGTCCCCGCAAGGGGGACCCCTGTCTCCGTTGTTGTCCAATATCTACCTTGACGGACTAGACAAAGAACTGGAATCCAGAGGACTCCGTTTCTGTCGTTATGCGGACGATTCGCTCATAATGGTGAAGTCACGGAGGGCCGCCGAGAGGGTCTGCGACACCGTGTCGAAGTTCATCGAGAAGGAGATGCTCCTAAAGGTGAACAGGGATAAGACAGAGGTCGGACCCGTAACGGGGATGAAATTCCTCGGGTTCAGGATAACCCGAATGAAGGGGCGGACCTATGTGGGTCCGCATCCCAAATCCCTGGAGAAGTTCAAGAAGAGAATCCGCGAAGTCACCAAGAGGAATCGCGGTATCTCGCCTGAAAGGATGATCTCGGAACTCAGGACCTACATCAGAGGATGGTTCGGATACTTCGGAGTTTCAGATTCCAAAAAGGTAATGGAGGAACTCGACCAATGGATTAGACACAGGGTGAGGCAATTCATTCTCAAGAAGTGGAAGAACTACCGCACCAGGGTCAAGAACCTGGTGCGGCTGTCGCCTCAATATAAGAAAGCTAACTGGGGCAACGCGGTCGAAACCGATTGGATGAGAAAGATAAGGAGGGCTTCTGGAAGCAGGGCCTACTGGAAAGCATCTCAGTACGCCGTCGTAAACCAAATCCTCACCAGTCAGTGGATGAGAGGCCAAGGTATGATATTCCTGTTGGATTTGTGGAAGAAAAGAAGGGAAACGGTTTCAACCGCCACGTACCGAACGGTATGCGTGGTGGTGTGAGAGGACGGCTGGCGAATTAATCGCCAGCCTCCTACTCGATTCAATCGTCCTCTTCGTCGAATTCGGCGCCGCAGTACGGACACCTCTTCGCGTTGGCGGGGACTTCCTTTCCGCATTCGGAGCACTCGAAGGTCTCGGTGGATGTGTCGACGGTTCCATCAGCATGGGTGATCTCCGTCTCGTCCGCCTCATCGAACTTCGCTCCGCACTTGGGGCAGTGCTTGGCGTCCATGGGGACCTCGGCACCGCATTCGGAGCACTCGAAGTAATCCTTCTTGTGGAGAACCTTGATGTCCTCGGGGACATCGATCGCCGCACCGCATTTTCTGCAGGTGATCTCTCCGGGCAGGACCATCGCACCGCATTCCTTGCACTTGCTGTATCCCTCGGGGTAGAGCCTTCCTTCCGCTTCCAGCTTATCGCGGGCCTTCCTCGCACTGCGTCTCATGAGCTCTGAGAAGATGACCATGATGAAGTACATCAGACCGATCAGGAGCAGGGTGTATCCAGCTCCCATAAGGTTCTTGTTCATCATTCCGCTGTCCGTGACACCGGTGTTCAGGAAGATCCTGTAGAACTGCTTGTAATCGTCACCTGTCTTCTCGGTCGATATACCTACGAAGACGACCATGTACTCATTTTCGAAAGTACCCGGTGTCGCCACATACGTACCGTCGCCATTGTCCTTGAATTGGACCTTCTTGGATTCTCCTCCGGTGTTCAGAGGTACACCGTAGGACATCATGGTCACGACCTGTGTCTCGGCCAGGAGGTCGAGTCCAGATTCCGTCGCGGTCACAGTGATGACGCCGTTCTCGTACGTAACGTCCTTGATGTTATCCAACGACTTGTAATTGTTCACTTCGAATTCGGACGCGGATCCCAGGTATCCGAAGGTACCGACCAGGAGCATGACTACGATGAACACGACTCCGACGACCGTCTTGATCTTCGGGGACGCCACACCGAGCATATGGGGCACCATATACAGGAGCACCGCGATGACGAGGAATCCGATACAGGATGCCGCCAGATTGAGGGCTGTGAGCACCGCCGCTCCCAGGAATCCTCCGCATATCGCGAGCCACTGTTTTGTGGTCAACGCCTTGAACTCCCCCATCAGGGAGAGCTTAGGCTCAGTTGTCTCTGTCATTGGTTCTCGTAATATCGCGCGCCATTATAATAGTACGGCTTTTTGTACGCGGGGTACTTACGGATGTTCATGACCCTATTGATGGCGGGATGTCCGCTCTGCGGTTCCAACTTCATGATGCTCAACACCGAGACCCGTAAGGGAGAGTGCGTGGCATGCAACGGGACCCACGAATTCACAGAGAAAGAGATCTCCGATGCGGAGACCAGAAGGGACAGCCTTTCGGAGAAGTATGTCTCCCGCCTCGAGAAGGCGTTCAACGACAGGGATGCTGAGAAGATGTCCGCCCTGGCCGAGGAAGTGGCCAACGAGGGGATATCATCATGGTACGCCTGGTTCTGCGTAGGGTGGTCCGACCTCCAGGGAGGACACACGGAGCAGGCATTCGACGATTTCAAGCTCGCAGCGTATTTCATCGACGAGGAGAACTTCGACGAATTCTACGACCTCACGATGGAGGCCGTCCTCGATTCCATAGAGAGGACCACAAAGGCCGGTGAGGACTGGATGACCGAGAACACCTCAATGGCCGATTTCACCGGTATCCTGTTCGAGCGCTTCGAATCACTGTGCGAGCAGGACTTCATGTGCGATCTGACCCTCAGGATAGGTACGCTCGCCGATTCGATAGAATCCGCACTCATGGGCGGTGCCCTGATCAAGGAGATCATGATGATAGTCCTCGACTACATGTCAGCCAACATCTACGTCGTGGATCAGCAGCAGCTCACCAATAACGCCAAATCATCCGTGGAGGCGATCGATGCCAGGATGCAGGAGATGGCCCAGGACGGTTCGATGTCACCCAACACGGTGAAGATCTGGGGTTCAGGATTCGTCGAGTTCCTCCAGATGATGCTGGACGGACAGGACGCCCTCATCGCGGAGTATTCGGACGATCAGCTCTTCCAGCTCTGCGATTACTGGGGATTCAACGAGTACGGCGATGTGTTCATGCTGCTCCAGGATGCGCTGGACTATCACACCGGATACATGATGTCCGGGAAGCGCAACAAAGGTGTTCTGAAGAAGAGGGACAAGGCCCTTGCCGATTATCAGGAGGCGTTCGCAAGACCCCTCAAGGAAGGATTGTCTGTCACGAAGGAGGACGGGGAGAAGGATTGCGATAGGGTATGCCCCGATTGTGGCAAGTTCCTGAAGGCTGATGAGACCGGGTTCATAGAATGCGAATGCGGATTCAGGACGAGGATAGCCACCGATGCCATCTACGATCTCCCGGAGAACGTTTCCGAACTTGTCATCATGGCTAAGAAGGCATCCCTGGACAGGGACCCTATGATGCTGAACAATCTCGGAGAGAGGATACTGGAATTCGAACAGGACAACTGGCACGGGTTCACGGCCCTGGCCGAATCGTGTCTCCTCGACGGTCAGCTGAGCGAAGGCATCGTCATGTTCATAGAGGCCGCAAAGCGCCTGGATTACAAGAGCAAGGAGGAGTTCAGCGATATCCTGGTCGAGGAACTGGCAACGGCCATAATCAATGCGGATTCCGACCCGGGTGCATTCCCGGTATTCATCACCCAGCTCTTCAACGAGATCGACGACACACCCGTCTGCGACTGCGACATCCCGAAGAGGCTTGTCCGCAGGGTCGCGGAAGGGAAGGTGGAGAGCGTCATCAAGGGTTCGTGCATCATAATGCTGATCATCCCGACCATAAGTCACGGGATACGCAACAATGCCAGTCTCA
The DNA here is from genome assembly GCA_017468935.1 of Candidatus Methanomethylophilaceae archaeon. Classification (GTDB taxonomy): domain Archaea; phylum Thermoplasmatota; class Thermoplasmata; order Methanomassiliicoccales; family Methanomethylophilaceae; genus Methanoprimaticola. Next base: position 856 of record JAFUHJ010000167.1, on the reverse strand, counting down.
GGTACCAGAGGAACATGATGGCGGATTACAGCGAACTGTGCAAGAGCGTACTGGCGGATCTGGAATCCGTGAAGGCTGATCCATTCGGTGTGAAGGACGATCTCGTCGTCATGACCTGTATGCTCAGGGACCTCACTGCCTATTTCGCGGACAGCGTGGATGCGAGGACATCATCGATGGATGACGAGAGGATCGGATTCATGGCAGGCAGGTTGGCCGGCGACGAGGGTTACAAGCCGATGGTACTGGAGCTTATGGACAGCATCTACTTGGAGCCTGACATCACATACAATCCGAAATCCAATTCGATGCTCAAGGCGAAGCACGGAATCGACCGTTATCTGGACAATTATCTGGAAATGGCCAACTCAAATTAAATACGGGATAAACATCGGAGCAGACTGTAAATGGCGACCATAGAGGAGCAGATCAAGGAGTTGGAGGAGCAGATCTCCAAGACCAAATACAACAAGGCTACCGTAGGTCACATTGGTAAACTCAAGTCTAAGATAGCCCGTCTCAACGAGGAGGCGGAGCAGAGGCGTGCCTCCAAGAGCGGGAACACGAAAGGATTCTATGTCAAGAAGGCAGGGAACGCCACGGTCGCCCTTGTGGGATTCCCTTCGGTGGGAAAATCCACTCTTCTCAATCAGCTCACCGGAGCGAAGTCCGAGGTAGGAGCATATCACTTCACCACGCTGGACGTCGTCCCCGGAGTCATGGTCTACAACCACGCCAAGATCCAGATCCTGGATATGCCCGGACTGATCAAGGATGCTTCCGCGGTATGGGAAGGGGAAGGGAGGTCATCGCCGCCGCAAGGTCCGCGGATGTCATCCTTCTCGTGGTCGATATC
>JAFUHJ010000166.1 GCA_017468935.1 Candidatus Methanomethylophilaceae archaeon | reverse complement strand
TGACTCCGATCTGCACGCCGATCTCCCCGGTACCGTCGGTTAGCGATCTGGCCAATGATTCGGCAGCATGCACGGTCTCGATGCCCTCGGGCGAGTTCTCCGGGAAGGACAGCAGGTATCTGCGGTCATCCTTTGAGACGGGCAACCTCTGTCTGCATCTCTCCATGATGGACACGAATCTCTTATCCAAATCGGCAGTCATCCTACGCTCATTCCTGACGTTTTCGACGTCAACGCACGTTATGACCCTAGTATTATATATCTCGGGCGTTTAATGAGATTCCAAGCACAGCATGAGTTGTGTCTTTTCTCATCAACTGGGAGATTAACTATGACTGAGGATACTCTTAAGACCGGTACAACGACAATCGGACTCAAACTCAAGGATGGAGTCATTCTGGCTACCGACCAGAGGGCAACTATGGGAAATCTCATCGCGGATAACCACACCCAAAAGCTGTTCCCCATCGCGGACAATCTCGGAATGACCATCGCTGGAGGAGTCGGAGACGCACAGCTGCTGGTCCGTTACCTTCAGAGCGAGATCTCCATCTACAGGATGAAGAAGGGAGCACCCATGTCCGTTCAGACAGCCGCTGTCATGATCGGTAACATCCTCCGCCAGGGATTCTATGTAGCGCCCCTCGTCGGCGGATACGATGCCACCGGCGGACACATCTTCAGCGTCGACATGGCAGGAGGTGTCCTCGAGGACAACTACACATCGTCCGGATCCGGATCCGTCTTCGCCTTGGGAGCACTCGAGGCCAAATACAAGCCCGGAATGACCAAGGACGAGGGAATCGACTGTGCGATCACGGCACTCAACTCCTCCAGGAGGAGGGACAACTACTCCGGTGACGGATTCCTCATCGCATACGTCGGTCCCAACGGATACGAGGACATCCCCAACGAGGAGATCGTCTCAAGGTGCGCAAAGCTCGGATTCAAGTATCCGAACTGAGCCTTGATTCACATTCATCAAACCCTTTCCCCTTATAAACCATAAATTTTCAAAGCTGGATTTGAAATGAACGTAGACAAGCTATTCGAAACTCTTACCGCAGAGGTCAAGAGGCTGGTACCATCTGACATGAGGATCACCTCGATCAACTTCGAGGGCCCCGTCGTGGTAGTTTACACGGACGAGTACGAGAAGTTCTCGGCAGATGACAGTCTTGCAAGGACGATCGCTCAGAACATCCACCGCAGGGTCGACATCAGACCGGACCCATCCACACTGGAGGATCCGAACAAGGTGGAGGAGCAGATCAGGAGCATGATCCCGGAGAAGGCCGAGATCTTCGACATCAACTTCGTCGAGGAGACCGGGGAGGCGATCGTCGAAGCGATCAATCCCAGCGAGGTCGTCGGTAAGGAAGGACAGCGCCTCACGGAACTGAGGAAGGAGACAGGATGGAACATCAAGGTCATGAGAGCTCCCCCGATCCCGTCCAAGACCGTTTCGGATGTAAGAGGATATCTGCGTTCCAACCACGACGAGAGGCAGGAGATGCTGAAGTACGTGGCAAGGAGGATCGCCAGACCCAAGCTCGAGGGAGAGCAGTGGGTTAGGATGACGGCCATGGGAGGTTTCAGGCAGGTCGGAAGGTCCGCTTCGCTCCTGACCACAAGGGAATCCAAGATCCTCATCGACTGCGGACTAGATCCGTCGTCCGATGCCACACCTTATTTCGCGATCCCGGAGGCACAGCCTCTGTCGGATATCGACGCGGTCGTCATCACGCACGCCCACCTGGACCACTGCGGAACACTTCCAGCATTGTTCAAGTACGGTTACAAGGGGCCCGTGTACTGCACACCGCCCACCAGGGATCTTATGGCCCTGTTCCAGCTGGACAACATCAAACTTGGATTCGGCGAGGACAAGAAGACCCCGTACGACGCATCCCATGTGAGGCAGGAGATCCTGCACACGATCCCTCTCAAGTACAACGAGACCACCGACATCGCTCCCGATGTCAGGCTCACATTCCACAACGCCGGGCACATCCTCGGATCCGCCATAGCGCACTTCCACATCGGTGACGGTCTCCACAATGTCGCATTCTCCGGGGACACCAAGTACGAGAAGACCTGGCTGTTCAACCCTGCCAACAACAGGTTCCCCAGACTGGAGACCCTTGTCATAGAATCCACTTACGGAGGACACAACGACGTAACCCCCACAAGAGCGGAGGCATCGGAGGAGATGGGTAACTTCCTGCAGCAGGCCACATCCAAGGGCGGGAAGGTGCTGATTCCCGTCTTCGCAGTGGGAAGGTCGCAGGAGGTCATGCTCGTAATCGAGGAGCAGATGCGCCTCGGAAAGATCCCCAAGTGCCCCGTGTACCTCGACGGTATGATCTGGGAGGCAACAGCAATCCACACGGCATATCCTGAGTACCTCAACAGTTCCCTGAGGACACAGATCTTCCAGCAGAACGAGAACCCGTTCCTGTCACCCATCTTCAAGAGGGTCGAGACAGCGAACATGAGGGAGGAGATCTGCCATTCGCCCGATCCGTGCATCGTCCTCGCCACATCGGGTATGATGTCGGGAGGACCTGTCATGGAGTACTTCCGCGAGTGGGCAGACGACCCCAACAACTGGCTGCTCTTCGTTGGATATCAGTCCGAGGGATCCATCGGAAGGACCATCCAGAGAGGACGCAGCGAGATCACGCTGAGCATGAAGGGCAAACCCATCGATCTCCAGATCAAGATGCAGAGGGTCACGGTGGAAGGATTCTCCGGACACTCCGATAGGAAGCAGCTGATGAGGTACATCTCGTCACTGGAACCCAAACCGAACAAGATCATCATAGGTCACGGTGAGGACAAGAAGTGTACCGACTTCGCCTCGTCCATCTACAAGAAGTTCGGAATAGAGACGAAGGCCCCTCAGAACCTCGAGACCATAAGGCTCAGATGAAATTCCTTTCCCCGGGAGACCGGGGACATTATTTGTGCGTCCAGCGCACGCAGTCGGATTCCCGATACCCATTCGTGAGTCCCTTGGATAACTGGGAACGAAGGTCCTTTACGGGCCCGAAGGAGGTTCATATCTAGAAACGGTCGGGACAGACTAGGGTCACGGCAATCGGGTTTGGGAACACTTGGGATTGCTTCGAAAAGGTCGGGGAATGATCAACCGGCCGATGCGTGCACACCGGCCAGGTTAGAGGTTAATGGTCTTAGGGATTGCCTTTAAGGGGCGGATAGTAGATCTCCGGTCCGTCGTAAACATCGTAGGTATCTTTCCATTCCACATTGGGCGTTCCCTCAGGTTTCTTGGGCACTTCAAATGCGCATCTGAGAGCGGCGCTGTCACAGCTGCGCACTCCGCCACCGATTGACCCGTCATCAGTCAATTTCTTTGAGTTCTTCGGAGCTACAATGTCTGCCATATCGAACCTCGCATGAAGGAGGCATTCGCACGATATAAAGGTAGTCTCCAATTATGTGCAGATGGTACGAACCGATTTCTATACGATGATTTGGGTGAAAAGGTGAGGGTTCACATAGATGTGGCGGCGGTCGTTACATGATCGTATCAGCACCCTTGCAAAAATAGCCGACCGGGGACATCGACGCGCGGCCGTAAAGGACTTTTTAGAGAGAGATGTTTGGCCCCCGGTCACACGGACCGGGGGGTTGATTGTTTCATCACCAGTTGGTTGCTCTTACTTCGAAGAACGACTGGGCGTGCTTACATACGGGACAGACGGCGGGGGCCTCCTCTCCGACGTGGATGTATCCGCAGTTGCGGCATTTCCACATGACGACCTTGTCCTTCTTGAAGACGATACCTTCCTCGATGTTCTTGAGGAGTGCGAGGTATCTCTCCTCGTGGTGCTTCTCGATTCCGCCAACCATCTCGAAGAGCTTGGCGATCTGGTCGAATCCCTCTGCCTTTGCAGTCTCGGCGAACTCCTTGTACATGGTGGTGTGCTCGTAGTTCTCTCCCTCTGCGGCGTCCTTCAGGTTCTCGACTGTCTTGGGGACCTTTCCTCCGTGGAGCTCTTTGAACCAGATCTTTGCGTGCTCCTTCTCGTTCTCGGCTGTCTCGAGGAAGATGTCAGCGATCTGCTCGTATCCTTCCTTCTTTGCCTGGGATGCGTAGTAGGTGTACTTGTTCCTTGCCTGACTCTCACCGGCGAATGCGGCCATCAGGTTCTGTTCTGTCTTGGATCCTTTTAGTTCCATGGTGTAACCTCTAAATGATACTAAGTGCGATTAGGATAAAAAGTCTTCTCAGGATTGCTCTGGCACTTAGGCACCCTTAAAAAGAACCATGGATATGTCGATATTATGCGCGGATCATGCATCGCTTCCTTCTTCACCCTATTGGGTACGGTCAGTATCACCGAGGACGGCGACGGGATGATCACAGGCGTGTACCTTCCATGCTCCAACCTTCCTCCGATGGACCAATGCGAGACCCATGCATTGAAGGAGGCCGCCAGGCAGATCAACGAGTATCTGGCCGGTAAGAGGACGGACTTCGACCTGGACCTCCGTTACGACGGTTCCGATTTCAGATCGAGGGTCATGGAGGAGCTCAACAGGATACCTTACGGAGAGGTACGCACGTACAAGGAGATCGCCGAGGCGATAGGGTATCCGAACTCCATGCGTGCCGTCGGGTCCGCATGCAGGGACAACCCGCTACCGATATTGGTGCCTTGCCACCGCGTGATACCTTCCACGGGAGGATATGGGAACTATAGCGGCGGCGTGTCCATCAAGAAGAAGCTCCTGAATCTGGAGGGTGTGGAGCTTGATCGATTACCGCAGGATCCTGAAGGATGAGGCCGAGCCCAAGTACGCCGAGTTCTCCTCCAAACTCATACCCGGGAAGGAAGGGATCATGGGCGTGAGGGTCCCGAAGATCAGGGCCCTTGCCAAGAGGATCATCAAGGATGATTGGGAATCGTTCCTCCGGGATGAGCCGGAGAGCTTCGAGGAGGAGATGCTCCGCGGATTCGTCATAGCCACGGCCCCGATGGATGCCGAAAGGAGGATCGTGTACACGGAAGGATTCCTGGACATCATAGACAATTGGTCGACATGCGACTCATTCTGTTCGGCATGGAAGTTCCAGACAAAGGATTCCGGGAGGGTATATGGTTATTTCGCCGGTCTGATGGATTCCGGCGACGAGTACCGCATGAGGGTGTCGCTGATATTCCGCATGAGCCATTTCATCGATGAAGAGCATGTGGACGATATCCTGGAGGACATCGCTTCGTACCGTCACGACGGCTACTACTACAAGATGGGCGCCGCATGGGCGTTCTCCTTCTGTTACATCAAGTTCCCGGAGAGGTCCATGGCCGTACTCGAGTCCGGAAGGATGGACGACTGGGTATTCAGGAAATCCATTCAGAAGATCTGCGAATCATACAGGGTGTCCGAAGACGATAAACGGGCCCTCAGATCCTTGAGGAAGGAGAGGTCGCAAAAGGCATGAGGTCTTCCCGGCCGCCATCGCCCATTTCGGAAATATCGCATAATATCGGAGCGTCTAACCCATAATAATAAAAAGAAGATAATTATGCGAGGGAATATGGAGTCGAAAACCGCTATAATTGTCGCACTGGTTTTTATGGCATCCGTCATGATGTTACCAGCAATAGATGCGGATGCTCTCGACTCTGAGATCTTCACCTACTACGAGCACCTAGATGATAACGGCAAGCTCGTATTCAAGGAGGTCAACAAGGCCACTTCCTATGACGGGGACACGAAGGAGTTCACCATCGTGCTCGAAGCGAAGGTACTCTGCAAGGATACCGATGAAGCGAAGAAGTACGCCGAGGATGTGGTACGCAACGCTCTCACAGCTCTGTATCTCTCGAGCCCTCTCGTCCCTTACATCTGGGATTACCCTGTGAAGGATGTGGAGGTCACCCACGAGGTCGGTACGGTCATCGTCGATGACGAGTCATTCTATGTCGTCAAGAGCCTGACGTTCTCCCTGACGGTGCCCGAGGGGATCGATGCAGAGGCGATCGAGAAGCTGAACACGGCGCTCAAGGACTTCTCCGTATCCGGATCCACGGATGCTGACAAGGTCAAGGACATCATGTCGCAGCTGGACCGTGTGAACTTCAAGAAGGATGAGGAAGGGAAGATCAGCAACATATACGATGTACTGGTGAACAAACAGGGCACCTCTGCAGGTATAGCACAGGCCTTCACGGCCATATGCAAACAGAACAACATACCGGTATTGTCAATATCGGGAACAAGCATTCTCGCGTCCAATGAGGATCTCAGCTTCTGGAATTATGTGTATCTGGAAGGGGATGTGGACGGCGAGACCAAGAAATCATGGTACATAGTCGATCCGACATACGCTGTGGACACCGGTATCGCAGGATACCTCACCGAGGTCTCCTACGACGGTAAGACATATTCGATGTCGTCGGCGCTCTTCACGAATCTGGAATTCAAGGGCGATGTGTCGCTCAGTCTTCCGCAGCTGGAGAAGAACAAGTACGTCCCTGTGGGAGGGATCCCATTCTGGGAGAAGTACGGAGAGATGATATTCATAGCGGTCATCGGAGTAGTAATCGTATTGTCGATGATTTACGCAGTGAGGTCAGGTGTCGTCTGATTAAAGGAGAAACGGGGTAAATGACAGAAGAAACCAAGCAGAAGTCCACCTTGTCCATAGAGGCATGGGTGGATCAACAGACATTCGAGACCACCGACGACATAGAGGTCCCTAAGATGATAGCGGACCGTGTCATCGGTCAGGACAGGGCCGTCAACATCATGAAGAAGGCTGCTGCCCAGAAGAGGCATGTGATGCTCATCGGAGAGCCCGGTACTGGTAAGTCCATGCTGGCCAACTCCATGGTGGAGTATCTTCCCAAGGAGGACCTGGTCGATATCGTTGCATATCACAACCCCGAGGATTTCAACGAGCCTAGGATCAGGACATTCCCAGCTGGGAAGGGAAAGGCGGTCGTCGCCGAGCAGAAAGCGGCCGCAGCGGCACACAAGACTCAGAAGAACTCTGCTTACATCTACATCTGCATCCTGCTCATGGCATTGGGTCTGGGAGGAGCGATATTCTTCGGATACACAGTGGCGCTCATCGCGTTCATGGGTGTCTTCCTCATACTGTTGCTCTTCAGGAACCCCATGCAGCCCAGGAACGAGGTCGCGATCGTACCCAAGGTACTCGTAGGACACGATCCCGGGGATATGCCACCGTTCATCGATGCCACCGGAACACACGCCGGTGCCCTCCTCGGAGACGTCAGGCACGACCCCTTCCAGTCCGGAGGATTGGAGACACCTTCCCACGACAGGATCGAGGCAGGATGTATCCACAAGGCGAACAAGGGTGTCCTCTATATCGACGAGATCAACCTGCTCAGGATGGAATCCCAGCAGGCCATACTCACTGCTATGCAGGAGAAGAAGATGTCCATCACCGGTCAGTCCGAGAGGTCCTCCGGTGCGCTGGTCAAATCCGAACCCGTTCCCTGTGACTTCATCCTCGTCTGCGCAGGAAACCTGGACGCCATCCAGGGAATGCACCCTGCACTCAGGTCCAGGGTGAGAGGATACGGATACGAGGTCTTCATGGAGACCAACATGCCCGACACCGACGAGAACCGTCTCAACATCGCAAGGTTCGTTGCCCAGGAGGTCAAGAAGGACGAGAAGATCCCTCCGTTCGACAAGTACGCCGTCGGAGAGATCCTCAGGGAGGGTCAGCGCCGTTCCGGAAAGAAGGGCGAAATCACACTCAGGATGAGGGAGCTCGGAGGACTGGTCCGTATCTCAGGAGATATGGCGGTCAACAAGGGTGACAAGCTTGTCACGGCAGAGCATGTGATGGCCGCCAGGGAGACCGCACGCAGTCTCGAGCAGCAGATCGCTGACAAGCAGATCGAGGGAATGATGAGATACCAGCTCTTCCGCAACGAGGGAGAGGCGGTCGGACTCATCAACGGTCTCGCAGTGCTCTCCAGCGGCAACTCCTCGGAGATGTCTGGAATGGTCATGCCCCTTGCGGCTGAGGTCACTCCCGCACAGAGCAAGAAGGGCGGAAAGATCATCGCGACCGGACAGCTCGGAAAGATCGCACAGGAGGCTGTGGACAACATCTCCGCGGTCATCAAGAAGTACACCCTCACGGACCTGTCCGAACTGGACATCCACTTGGAGTACGTAGCGGCATACAACGGTGTCGACGGAGACAGCGCTTCAGTTACGATGGCCACGGTCATCATCTCGGCCCTCGAGAACATCCCGATCCGCCAGGACCTGGCGATGACCGGATCCCTGAACGTCAGGGGAACCGTGATGCCCATCGGAGGCGTCACCGCAAAGCTCGAGGCAGCGGCGAATTCCGGAATCAAGGTCGCCTTGATCCCCATGGAGAACGAGAAGGACGTCATGATCGACAGGAAGTACTACGACATGATGGAGATCTACACCGTAGAGACACTCCGTGACGTGTTCGAGTACGCATTCGTCGACTGCCCTGCCAAGCAGAAGTACCTTGACGCACTGCTCCCGCTGAACCCCACCGGCGAATCCACCGCCAAGAGGGTCCCCGTACCCGAGAGGTACAAGAAGGACATGGTCCAGGAAGAGGAACCCGCAGAGGAACCTTCCGAGACCGTCGAGGAACCCGCCAAGGAGACGGCCGAGCCCGAAGAGGTCACCGTCGAGGTAGAGGTCGAGTCCGAGGACTGATCCAAGAAACAGGCCCTTACGGGTCTTTCTTCCTTTTCTCTTTTTTCCGCATATTATTATTAAACCGTGCGGGATATTCTGACTGATTGAAATGGCAGGCAGGGTTGCTAAGATAAAGCGCGAGACCAGGGAGACATCCGTCACAGTGGAACTCAATCTGGATGGTAAGGGAAAGTTCGAGGTCGACTGCGACCTCCAGTTCCTCAAGCACATGGTCGAGACGCTCGCAAGGTATGCGGACTTCGACATCAAGATGACAGCGAAAGGGGACAACGACCACCACCTGATAGAGGATGTCGCCATCACCTTGGGAAAGGCCCTCAGGGATGCTCTCGGCGACAAGCCGATCGAGAGGATGGCCACTGCGACCGTCGTCATGGACGACGCCATGGTAATGACATCATTGGATCTGGTCGACAGGCCGTATTGTGAAGCGGACTGCCCCGATCCCCTGTACACCCACTTCTTCAGGAGTTTCGCGATGACCGCCGGCATAACCCTGCACATATTGGCGATCCGCGGATTCGACGAGCACCACATCATAGAGGCCGGATTCAAGTCCATGGGTAAGGCACTCAGGGATGCAGTAGTGGTGAGGAAGCAGACACTGAGCAACAAGGGCGCAGTGAAGATCGAGTGATCCCCATGCTGACCAAGAGAATCATACCCTGCCTCGACATGAGGGGCGGAAAGGTCGTGAAGGGTGTCAACTTCCAGAACATCAAGGAGGTCGGAGACCCGCCCACGATGGCCATCGACTACGAGGGCCAGGGGGCCGACGAGATAACGTTCCTGGACATCTCCGCATCACAGGAGGAAAGGGCGACCATGCTCGATGTGGTCACCAAGACCGCGGAGGGACTCAACATCCCGCTGTGCGTCGGAGGCGGGATAAGGTCCGTCCAGGATGTCAGGAACACGCTCAACGCGGGAGCGGACAAGGTATCCATCAACTCTGCCGCAGTCCAGAATCCCGATATCATAACCGAGTGCTCCAACGCATTCGGATGTCAATGCATAGTCGTCGCGATAGACGGTAAGTGGAAGGACGACCACTACGAGGTCGTGACGCACGGAGGCACCAGGTTCACAGGCATCGATGCCATAGAGTGGGCCAAGGAGGTCGAGGAGCTGGGAGCAGGGGAGATCCTGTTCACCTCGATGGACGCGGACGGTGTGAAGACCGGTTACGACATCAAGCCAACCGCTCTGATATCCGATGCGGTGTCCATACCTGTCATAGCCTCCGGAGGATGCGGTTCCAAGGAACACATCCTGGAGGTCTTCCAGCAGACCAATGCGTCAGCGGCATTGGCAGCATCAATCTTCCATTACAAGGAATACACCGTGGGCGAGGTAAAGGAATACCTCAGGGACAACGGAGTGTGCGTAAGATGACCGAACTCAAGTACGATGACAAAGGACTGATCCCCGTAGTGGTCCAGGATTGGATCACCAACGAGGTTCTGATGGTCGCGTGGTCGAATGCCGAGGCTGTGGAGCTCATGAAGTCCACCGGATACACCCATTTCTGGTCAAGGAGCAGACAGAAGATGTGGAAGAGGGGCGAGGAATCGGGCCATGTGCAGAAGATCAAGTCCATACAGACCGACTGCGACGGAGATACACTCCTCGTAAGGGTGGAGCAGACAGGTGTCGCATGCCATCTCGGAAAGCCCTCATGTTTCGATGAGGTGATCTACGGTGACACCGAGGAGACCATGGCTATCCTTCCGGATCTCAAACGCGTGATCGAGGACAGGCACGCCAACCCTTCCGACGAGAGCTACACATGCAAGCTCTTCAACGACGAGACACGCATGTGCAAGAAGGTCATCGAGGAGGCCGGGGAGTTCGCACTGGCGATCAAGGACAAGGACAAGGATGAGATGGCCTGGGAACTGGCCGACCTGATCTACCATACCATGGTCGCGATAGAGAAGACGGGACTCCCGATGTCCGAGGTCTACAAGAAACTGAAGGAGAGGGCAGAATGAGCAGAGCCGATCTTCACACCCATACCGTCTACAGCGACGGGGAACTGATCCCGGCGGAACTTGTCCGCAGGGCCATGTACAAGGGTCATGACCTGATAGCCATCACGGATCACGTAGACATGACCAATGTGGAATGGGTCGTCACCAACATGGTGAAGGCTATAGATCTCTGCGAGGATTACATCAAGGTCATCCCCGGAGTGGAGATCACACATGTCCCTCCGAGACAGATCGATAAGGTCGCGAAGATGGCAAGGAAGTTCGGAGCAGAATGGATCGTCGTGCACGGTGAGACCGTCACGGAACCGGTCATGCCTGGTACCAACCGCGCCTCGGTCGAGAATCCCGAGATCGATATACTGGCCCACCCAGGATTCATCACGCTGGAGGAGGCACAGCTGGCCAAGGACAACGATGTCATCCTGGAGGTGACCGGACGTGCCGGCCACAACATCACCAACGGGCATGTCGTCAACATGGCGAGGGAGGTCGGAGCGATGATGGTCATCGATTCCGATACCCACCAGCCCGAGAACCTCATGAACGAGGAAGAGGCTATGATAGTCGCTCTCGGAGCAGGACTCACCAAGGAAGAGGCCCATAAGGCCCTTCATGTGACGCCTTATGAGATGACTAAGAACTTATGATGTGCCAGCAGTCCAACACTCAATCATCATAAATATGAGAATGAGGATGAGTCATCATGCCTGAGATAGCGATCATAGGCGGAACGGGAATCTACAATCCCGACACTTTCGAACTGATAGACAAGGTCTACCCAGACACTCCATACGGCAAACCGTCCGACGAGATACTCATAGGTAAGATCGCAGGCGTGGAGGTAGCATTCCTCCACCGCCACGGAACGACGATCCCTTACCCCCCGTCCTCGGTCCCATACAGGGCCAACATGTATGCCCTGAAGCAGCTCGGATGCAAGTATGTGATATCCGCATGCGCAGTGGGCTCCCTCCAGAGGAAGTTCGGATGCGGCGACCTTGTGATAGTCGACCAGTTCGTCGATTTCACGAAGAAGCGCGACTACACGTACTTCGATGATTCCGTCGTCCACATCGCCATCCCCGATCCCTTCTGCGATTACCTCAACGGTATCTTCGCCGAGACAGCCAAGAAGCTCGGTATCAAGTATCACAACGGCGGAACATACGTCTGCATCGAGGGCCCCAGGTTCTCCACCAGGGCCGAGAGCAGGATGTTTAGGCAGTTCGGTGACATCATCGGAATGACGGTCGTTCCCGAATGTCAGCTGGCAAGGGAGCTTGGAATGTGCTACTGCAGTCTCGCCACCATCACGGATTACGATGCGTGGAAAGAGGAGACCGTCGACATAGAGATGGTCAAGAAGACCATGGCGTCATGTCTCGACAAGGTCCTCAGACTCCTGGAGGCAGGACTCCCCAAGATATCCGGAGACGGGTGCAAGGAATGTATCAAGGCCGCCGAGGGCTGCGGTGCGTTGGACCACATCCACTGATCCCGAATCATCGATTTGAAAAACCTATGACCGGTCAGAGACCTGGCCGGTCTTTGTTCTCGATTTTTTACTGTTCTTTACAACTATTTATAGGCGTTAACGACTTCGTAAGGCCGTGAACCAGGACCTCACCTTCGATAACATAGATCCGAAGACAAGACGTCTATCCATGATAGGTTTGACCCTGGGGATGCTCATCGCATGCCTGGATGGTACGATCATCGCTACTTGCGGTGCCACCATCGCCGCGGATCTAAAGGACATGGGGCTCTATTCATGGATGCTCACGGCGTATCTCCTTTGTGAGACCTCCATGATACCTATCGCGGGAAAGCTCTCGGACAGGTACGGGAGGAAACCCCTGTTCGTACTGGGGCTGCTGATATTCATCATCTCATCAATCTTTGCAGGGATGTCCAGCAACATGGAGATGATGGTCGCCTGCCGCGGATTCCAGGGATTGGGCGGAGGTATGCTGGTCCCGGTGGCCATGGCATCGGTGGCCGATTTCTATTCGCCCAAGGAAAGGGGAAAGGTCCAAGGTATCCTAGGTGCGGTGTTCGGTATCGGCAGCGGTCTGGGTCCGCTTATCGGAGGGGCCATATGCAGTTTCGTCTCATGGAACTGGGTGTTCTACATCAATGTGCCCTTGGCGGCGGTGTGTCTGGCCCTCACGATCAAGAAGTTCCCGATGGTGGCGGAGCCCAACGACAAACGGATAGATTATCTGGGGATGGCAATCCTCACGGCTCTGATACTTGATATCCTGCTCTACTTCGAATGGATATCCGGTGAGATGAGGTTCGAGGAACCCAGGTCAATATTCATGATATTGGGCGGTATCGTACTCGCCGTCGCGTTCGTGCGCAGGGAAAGGAGAGCGGAGGACCCTGTGTTCTCACCCAGGTTGGTCAGGAACAGGATAGTGGTTTTCTCCGCAGTATATCTGTTCCTGTTCGGAATATGCATGTTCGGAATGATGATTTACGTCTCCCTCTACATCACGACGGTCTATGATTATGATGCCCTCCAGTGCGGGATCACCCTGCTACCAATGGTCTTCGGTGCGATGATCACATCGATGGTCAGCGGGATGAGTGCATACAAGACCGGCTTCAGGGTCTGGTTGGTAACAGGGGCCATCATGATATCTGCCGCGCTCTTCCTCATGTCCACCATGGGCGCTTCAAGAGACCTGCCGATCCTGTGCCTGTACCTCTTCATATTCGGTTTCGGGATGGGTTGCAGTACGGCGACGGTGATGATCGCGGTACAGAGCGTCACACCCAAGAGCGAGATGGGGATGACCACATCAGCGGTGAGCCTTATGCGCAACATCGGATCCACTGTGGGGACTGCTATGTTCGCGATGATCATCACGGGTAGTATGAACGATAGATTCGCGGATACGATATTCGCCCCTCTGGCGGAGATGTTAGACCTGAGCGGGATCGGACTTCTTGCCCTGAGATACATAGAGGTACCGGGATTCGAAGGTGTCGGCGATGCTGTCGTTCAGATCTTCAGCGATAGCACGTGCTGGGCATTCTTCAACGGCGCCTGCCTTTTCCTCATCGCCCTGATATTGGCATTCTTGATCGAGACCAAGAAACATCATGACAGCGACGAGGTTGAGAAGGACAGGGAAGAGGACTGACTCTACGGTGCATGAAACAGGCCACCGTGACCGGAGTTTTGCAATCTTGATGAAGTGTTCTGCGAATCTCTTAATAAGAGGATTCAAGATAGACGGATTATGGCAGAGAAGAAGTCCAAAGGACAGAAACTGTCCGAAGAATTATTTTCGAACCCCAAGAGCATCGGAGAGAAGGATGCCAAGTTCCTCGATGAGGCGAACAAGTTCTGCGAAGGATACAAGAAGTTCCTCGCGAACAAGACAGAGCGCGAAGCTGTGGACTACGCCATCCCGATCCTCAAGAAGCACAAGTACACCGAGTACGTGCCCGGGAAGAAGTACAAGGCCGGTGACAAGTTCTATCTGAACAACCGCGGCAAGGACCTTATCATGTGTACCAAGGGTAAGAAGCCCGTTTCCGAGGGTATCCGTGTATCGGTCGCCCACCTGGACAGCCCCAGGCTGGATTTCAAGCCCCACCCGCTCTTCGAGGAGGGCGAGATGGTCTACTTCAAGACCCATTACTACGGAGGCATCAAGAAGTATCAGTGGACCACCGTTCCAATGTCCATCCGCGGAGTCGTTATGCTCAAGGACGGAACGAAGGTCACGATCAATGTCGGAGAGGAGGAATCCGATCCCGCATTCATCATCACGGACCTGTTGGTCCACCTGGCAAGGGACCAGATGCAGAAGACCGCATCCAAGGTCGTGGAGGGTGAGCAGCTCAACCTCCTGATCGGTTCCTGGCCCTTCGATGACGAGAAGGTCGCACAGAAGTGCAAGCTCGCCATCATGCAGATCCTCAACGACAAGTACGGTATCACGGAGGGCGACTTCGAGTCCGCCGAGCTCTGTGCGGTACCCGCATTCAAGGCAAGGGACCTGGGATTCGACAGATCCCTCATCGCCGGATACGGACAGGACGACAGTTCATGCGCATATGCGGAATTCATGGCAGAGCTGGACACCAAGAATCCCGAGTACACCACAATGACCATCTTCGCCGACAAGGAGGAGACCGGATCCGACGGTCCGACCGGAATGGCATCTTACTTCTTCAGGGACTTCGTCGAGGACCTGGCGCAGGCAGAGGGATGCGAGGTCAGGCATGTCATGAGGAACTCGATCTGTCTATCCGCAGATGTGGGGGCAGGATTCGATCCCGCATGGCCAGAGGTCTTCGAGAAGAACAACTGCGCCTTCATGAACTACGGGCCCATCCTCTCCAAGTACGACGGAGCAGGAGGAAAATACAGCACCAACGACGCATCCGCTGAGATGGTGAACTACATCCAGAGGATCTTCAGGGAGGCCGACGTC
>JAFUHJ010000165.1 GCA_017468935.1 Candidatus Methanomethylophilaceae archaeon | reverse complement strand
GTCGGAGTATCCGAAGAAGTTCAGCACATGGTGCGCAAGCTCATATGCCTGCTCTTCCACCATCGCGTGCGAATCGTCGATGCTGTTCTTGATCGCGAGTGTGAGGTCGTCGACGGTTACGATTGCCATTGTATCACTGCTCAGTCTTGATGTACGAGATCTCTTCGACCCCTACCTTGTCGCCGATCTTCTTGATGACATCCGCAGGGACGTCCTGGTCGACGGTGAGGAACATCGTGGCCTTTCCGTCGGACCTTCCGACCGCCATGTGGGCGATGTTGATGCCTGCCTCTCCGATGGCGTTACCGACGGTTCCGATGACTCCGGGGGTGTCCTTGTACCTGAGGATGATCATCCTGTCGGCGATGGATATGTCCGTGACGAACTCGTCCATTCCGATGAGCTTGGGCGTTCCTCCGATGACGGTTCCCCTAAGGGAGTGCGTGGCGCCGCTGTATGTGAACTTCATCTCGATGATGCTGGAGTAGTCCCTGGAATCGTCCTTGCTGGACTCTACGACTTCCACTCCCTTGGACTTCGCCACGGGGAGTGCGTTGATGATGTTGGCGGTACCGATGACGCCCTCGAGGTATCCGATGACCGCGTTGACCGTGAGCATCTTGTTCTGCTTCTTGGCGAGGTTCCCGCAGTAGGAGATCTCCAGCTTGTTGAGCGGGTTGTTGCCGACGATCTGCTGAATGATGCATCCCATGTCCTTGGCAAGGGGCACGTAGGGCTCGGTGTCCTTGTCCACGGACCCACGGGGTGCGTTGACAGCGTTGGACACGATACCGTCCCTGAGGTACATGACAGCATGCTCCGCGACCTCAATGGCGACCCTCTTCTGAGCCTCCACCGTGGATGCTCCGAGGTGGGGTGTGGTGACGAGGTTGTCCAGCTCGAGGAGCTTCTTCTCGTCGTCTGTAAGGGGTTCGTTGCACCATACGTCGAATGCGGCGCCTGCGATGATCTTCTCCTTCAATGCCGTGTAGAGGTCGTCCTCGTTGACGATACCTCCGCGTGCCACGTTGGCGATCCTCGCGTTGGGCTTCATTATCTTGAACTGGGGCAGGGAGATCATGTTCCTCGTCTCGGGGAGAAGAGGGGTATGGATGGTCATGAAATCAGCTGTGGTGATGACCTCCTCCAATGTAGTGAGCCTGACTCCGAGCGAGTCGGCCACCTCCTTGGGCAGGAAGGGATCGTATCCGATCATGGTCATGTTGAAGGCCTTCATGCGCTTGGCGACCTCTCCTCCGACACGTCCCACTCCAATGATTCCCAGTACCTTTCCGTTGAGTTCGACCCCGGTGTACTTGGACCTCTTCCACTCGCCCTTGTGCATGGACTCGTGGGCGAAGGGGATGTTCCTTGCGACCGCCAGGAGCATGGCGCAGGAGTGCTCTGCCGCAGACAGGATGTTCGCGGAGGGGGTGTTCATGACAAGTATTCCCTTGTCCGTTGCGTAGGGGATGTCGACGTTGTCCACACCAACTCCCGCACGTCCGATGACCCTCAGTTTCTTTCCGGCATCGATGACCTTCTTGGTCACCTTGGTACCGGACCTGATGATCAATGCATCGTAATCGCCGATCTTCGCACACAGCTCATCCTCTGTCAGTCCGGAAACCTCGTCCACGGGGAATCCCGACTTCTTCAGTATCTCGAGACCCTCTGCATCCAGGGGATCCGACACCAGAATCTTCGTCGCCATTTTCATTCCTCCAATACCTCGTCCATTGCGGACAGGAGCTCCTTCACCATCGCAGGTGTGGTGTCTCCCATGTGTCCGATCCTGAACGTTGCCTCTTTGATATCGCCGTAGCCGTTGGATATCTCGTATCCCTTGGCCTTCAGCTTCGAATTGAATGCATCGAAGTCCATGTCGCCCTTGTTGAGGACACCGATCGAGTTCGACTGGTATCCTGCCTCGGGGAACACTCCGTGCAGCTTCTTGTCCGCCCAGTTCCTGACCATGTCGGCCATCTCCTTGTGCCTTGCATACCTTGCGGACATGCCCTCCTTCAGCGCCTTGTCGAGCTGGGAATCGAGAGCGTACATGAGTGAGACGGGGGGTGTCGTCAATGCGTAGTCGACATCCGCCTGCTTCTTGATCTTGAGAAGGTCGCCGTAGAATCCGCGGTTGGGGACCGTCTTGGCCTTGTCCAACAGCCTCTCCGAACAGAGCATGATGGCCAGTCCTGGAGGGAGGGCCAGTGCCTTCTGGGTACCGAATACTATGGAGTCGGCATCGAGGTCCTTGACCTTGAGGTCCATCGCGAAAGCGGATGTGACCGCATCGATCATCGTGAGTGCATCGGGGTTCTGTGCCCTGATCTCCTTGGTCAATGCCAGGGAATCGCTGAACACTCCTGTGGATGACTCGTTGCTCACCCAGTGGACGGCCTCGATGTCCTTGGTGACCTTTCCGGCGATGTGCTCGGGCTTCATCGCCTTGCCCCAGGGGACCTCCACCTTGGTGACATTCTTGCCGTTGAGCTCTCCGAGCTCGATGGATCTGTTTCCGAAGGAACCGTTGGTTATTCCGAGAGAGTTGCTGTTGACCCCGTTCCTGATGGCAGCTTCCAGCATCACAGTGGCGGATCCGCCGACTAGGAAGACGTCCATGTCCGTGCCGAGAGCCTTCTGGATCTTCTCGACGATTCCTGCGTGGAGCTCCTTGTACTCCTTGCAGCGGTGCGTGATCATAGGTTTTGTCATGGCCTGGAGGGTCGCATCCTCTACGTAGACAGGACCGACCGTAAACAACGTTCTACTCAAGATTATTCCCTCGTTCGCGTAAGCGACAAG
>JAFUHJ010000164.1 GCA_017468935.1 Candidatus Methanomethylophilaceae archaeon | reverse complement strand
CCGATGTGCTCCATCATCATGGCGACCGCCTTGATCATACTGCAGGGGTCGGCGTACTGTGCGCGTCCCTCGGTGACCATCCTTGGAGCGGATCCGTGGATGGCCTCGAACATGGCGTATCTCTTTCCGATGTTCGCAGAACCTGCGGTACCGACACCGCCCTGGATCTGTGCCGCCTCGTCGGTGATGATGTCACCGTACAGGTTGGGAAGTACGAATACCTTGAAGTTGCTCCTCCTGGCGGGGTCTATCAGCTTTGCCGTGGTGATGTCGATGAACCAGTCATCCCACTGTACCTCGGGGTAGTCCTTGGCGACCCTCTCGGCGATGCTGAGGAACTTTCCGTCGGTGGTCTTGATGATGTTGGCCTTGGTGACCAGCGATACGTAGTTGACGCCGGTCTTCTTGGCATGCTCGAAACCGGCGCGGATGATCCTCTCGGTCCCCTGTGTCGTAGCGACGCAGAAGTCCATGGCCAGGTCGTCTGTGACGTTCACTCCGTCGCTTCCCAGTGCGTAGCTTCCCTCGGTGTTCTCCCTGTAGAAGACCCAATTGATCCCCAGTTCGGGAACCGATACGGGCCTGACGTTGGCGAAGAGGTCGAGCTCCTTCCTCATGGCGACGTTGGCGCTCTCGATGTTCGGCCAGGGGTCTCCCTTCTTGGGTGTGGTGGTCGGTCCCTTGAGGATGACGTGGCATTCCTTGAGTGCAGCCAGTGTGTCATCGGGGATGGCCTTCATGACCTCGACACGCCTCTCGATGGTGAGTCCGTCGATCTGTCTGATCTCGACCTTGCCTGCTTTGATCTTGTCGGCAAGCAGCGTCTCCATGACCTTCTGGGCGGATGCGCAGATGTAGGGTCCGATTCCGTCCCCTCCGCACACTCCGATGATCAGCTTGTCGAGTTTGGAGTAGTCGGTCCAATCGGGCTCGTTCTTGAGCACCTCGACCCTCTCCAACTGTTTTCTGAGAAGGGCACCGAATCTCTCCTGTGCCGCTTGGATTGCCTTCTCGTCTACCATTGTAATCAACTGGTTACATCCCTTTATCGTTAAAAAGGGATGGCATTCAACATACAACAATAAACAATCCAACGGCAATCTACTTTAACGGTGTAGAATATCTTACTTTCATGATATTCGAACGCTTGGCCGACGGTATACAGAAGCATGCCAAGGCCGTTATTCTCATGTGGGTCCTGATCCTGTGCATATCAGGCGTCTTCGCCATACACGCAGGGGATGTCATGAGCTATGACACGAACAGCATGGCCCCGGAGGACTCCGAGTCCATGATCGGTATCGGTGTCATGAGGGAGATGTTCCCCTCATCGTCGGTCAATGAGAACTCCACTCCGATAATAGTGATCTACTTCGAGAACGAGGCGGAGATGAAGGGCGCCCTGACATTCGTGGATTCCCTCAACAGTTCCGCATCGAAGATAGAAGGGCTGGAAGGGATCGCTTATATGAACCCGATGGTCACCGAGTCCGGTAACGGTATCCTTCTTGCATACATGAGGATAGGCTCCTCCTTTACCGGTAGCATCTCCGATATGACCCCCGAGCTCCGTGGCTTCATCAAGGATGTCAAGGGCGAGACGGGATTCACAGGGGAAGTATACCTAACCGGTACACCCGCAATCTCATACGATACGGAGACCAACGCGCTCGAGGACGTATCAAGGAT
>JAFUHJ010000163.1 GCA_017468935.1 Candidatus Methanomethylophilaceae archaeon | reverse complement strand
TGGAACCTCGTCCTGTATTCGGATATCTTCCAGGGGCTCTTTATGGTGACCTTCAGGACCTCGTGCATCTCGGATTTGTACAGGAGTCTGTCATGTTCCACGGAGATGACTTCGGAATCCTCCTTGAGCTGTTGCTCCAGTTCCTCCTTGGGATCGACCGCGAAAAGGTAGGGTCTGAAACCGTATGCCAGGATGGTGATGGATTCCCTGTCGCGGGTCTTCCCGAACAGCTCTATCACCGGTTCGTCCCCGTCCTGCGTGGAGGAGGCGCTGATTATCCTGACATCCCATGTTTCCATTGTATCACTTGTTGGCGACGATCCTTATGACATCCCCGTCCTCGAGGATGTAATCCGCACCCACTGTGCGCTTGGTCTTGGCGTTGACCGCACGGATGAACTTGTCCCCGAGGTCGCTGTGGACCTTGTACGCAAGGTCTCTCGCCGTGGATCCGCGGGGCAGGAGGAACGCATCGGGGAGCACACGTCCGAAGTGGTCTGTGTACTTGTTCTCGTCCTCCACAGGATAGACAGTGATGAGATCCAGCATCTTGAACGCTGCATCTTCTATGCATTTCTGAACTCCTGTTCCGCCGTACTTCTCCATGTTGGCCTTCATGTAATCAAGGGCCTTCTTCTGGCCATCGTTGAGTGTGACGCCTTCTTTGATCGTGAAGGTGGGGTCTCCGGGGGTGTAATCGATGAGACCAGCCGCAGCCGCCTTCTTGAGGGCCAATTCTGTTTCTGCCATCGTTACGACGCAGATGTCGTTTATCGCTTCGACCTTCTCGATGTTCCCCTCTGGTGCGATGTCGGCCTTGTTCATGGCCGCGATCATGGGCTTGGACTGTTCTCTGATGTTGATGCACAGTTTGAGAAGATCGTCATCGGTCCAGTTCACGATATCTTCGGGCATCTCAACCGACATGAGCGCCTTCTTGATCTGAGCCTCTGTGACGTTGAGTCCGGCGAGCCTGTCCTGGATGATCTGCTCGGGCTTCTGACCTGTCATCCTGGCGGCCCTGGCCATCTTATTGAATCCGTTCTTGAGTATCTCCCTCATCCAGTACTCGATCTCCTTCCTGAGGAACGTGATGTCCTCGGTGGGATCGTGGGAGCCTACATCCCCCGGTACTCCTTCGATATCGGTGGAACCGCTCACATCTATGACGTTGATGAGTGCATCCGCCTGCCTGAGATCGTCGAGGAACTGGTTACCCAATCCCTTTCCCTGCCAGGCGTCCGGTACGAGTCCGGCCACATCCAGTAATTCCACAGGTACCATCCTGGTCCCGTTGACGCATAATGAGTTGTGAGGCGTGCACGTCACACCCAGTATCTTACAGGGGCAGGGTGTGCGTACGTGTGCCACACCTTTGTTCGGTTCTATGGTTGTGAAAGGATAGTTGGCAATGTCGACAGGGGCCATGGTGGCCGCTCCAAAGAATGTCGATTTACCAACGTTCGGTTTCCCGACTATGCCTATCTGCATTGCTATCGCCCACTGTATGGCTTATGCCATAAATGACCTTTGGGCCTTAGATAACTGTGTTCGGTAATTCTCCATTTTTGATGTTCTGATCCGTCAGATTGTTTTAAGTATCTGTAATCGCTTTCAGTTTTGATTCTTAAAAAATCAACACCAGCGTTGATTTTTTGTTTCAAGATGGAATCAGGTTTCAAAGAGGTCGTGCGGTTCCAAAAAAATGAATGACGTCCCCATCCCGCCATTAGCAGTGGCTTGAATGGGACAGGAACGGCCGATCCTAAGGGAGAAATCGGCATGGAAGGGGATGCATCAGCTGATAAAAGGTCTTGTGTTTTGGATACTGAGGCGATGGCGCTGTTCGCCAGGTCGCTCTTCGACCGTTCCTGGATGGAGAGGATGGCCGACGACCTGGCAGTCATGAATGACTGCAAGGTCGGCCATCCTTTCGTCTACCCGGATTCGGTCATGATCTGGGGTCTGACGCTCAGGGCGGCGTTGGGGATAAGCTATCGCATGGCCAGGGGGATCGTTAACGTGTTCCTGGAGGAGATGGGACACAGGGCGATCAGCCTGGCCCAGTTCTATGCCAGGTGCATGGAACTGTCAATGCCGTGCATGGACGGCGTAGCCAACGACGGCAGGATACTGGCCTTCGGACACTGCGATGTGACGCCGTCTGAGACGGCGGTCACCGTCGCAGTGGATTCGACGGGCATATCGCTGAACAAGTACGGGGGATGGCTGGCGCACAGATGGAATAAGAAGCCGGTATCGGGATGGGTGAAGCTCCATGTAGCTGTGAACGTGGACACAAATCAGATACTGGCATATGTGATAACCGATGAATCCTGCGGTGACCCGGCATGCATGGACCTGCTCATGGAGCAGGTCCTGTCCTCGGGTCACCGTGTGGAAAGATTATTGGCGGATGCGGCCTACGATACCAAGGCCGCATGGAAGAAATTCTCCGATATGGACATCGAGGTAGTCATCAACATCAAATCCAGCCAGCTCGGGAAGAACAGGCCGACCGGCAGGTCGCAGATAAGATGCAAGGGATATCCGCAGAGGCGGAAGCACATGGTCAGGATCCTCGAGGTCGGAAGGGATCAATGGAAGCTGGAAGTAGGATACGGGAGAAGATGGAAGGTGGAATGCACCTTCTCGGATCTGAAGAGGCTGTTCGGTGACATCCTGCGGGCCAGGGCCCGCTGGAACGATGTCGCGGAGACCTTCCAGAAGGTCCGTGTACTGAACATCTACAAGTGCTGCAGGCTATCGGCTCAGGCAGGTGAGTGAATTATCGAACACAGTTAATC
>JAFUHJ010000162.1 GCA_017468935.1 Candidatus Methanomethylophilaceae archaeon | reverse complement strand
TCCACCAACGCGTACAAGAACGGCAACATATACCTCCTCGCCGAGGATGCTGGGTCACTGGGAAGCAGGGCCGGACCCAGATTCGTCCAGCTTATGGAGCTCATGGCCATCATAATTGACCCGTCCGCATTCGTTGATGATCCAATACCAAAGGCCATCGGGAACGAATATCGCGAATATCTGAAGATTACCGGAGGTCTCGAATGATCGACCGCCGTGCGATAACGGTACTGCTGGTCATAGCACTGGCTCTGATCTCTTTCCAGCTTATCGCGGGAGAATCCGATGCCGAGGACAGCCCTTACGCAGGGGATTTCCTTCTGGACTACGGGAACGGTTACACGGAATGGCTCGCCCCAGGATCTGGATCCAATTATTCCGAAATGATAGCTGACACCCTGACCAAGGCAGGCATACCTTTCGAAGCTGACTTGTCATCGATTGATGGTATGTCGCCCATTACTGTCGGAGGCGACTCGTCTGGAGGTTCATTGTCAGAACCTGGTAGAACCGGAGTCACCGTAACAAGTTCCTGGAGGGCATTCTCGTGGGACGATTCCGAATGGCAGCCTGTAAACTTAAATGACGCATTTTCCGATAGCAAAGTTGCTATCGCATACTACCCCGAGGGACTCGTTCCTGTCGAGACACCGGATATGCGCTCGTCCTGGACTTCCCTCCAAGGAGATTCATGGAACAGCGCACACCAGACCGCGGATATCACCACTACAGACACTGGAAAGATCTGGGAATACACCCCGACCCTAAAAGATGGCCAACCGATCGGTGCACTTGGTGGGGCTTTGTCCGCAAGAGGCCAGGCGATAATTAAGTACGGGAATGCGGCCAAAGATGGGTTGAACTACTTCATCTCTTACGACCAAACGAACGGAAAAATTAACTGGCAATTTAAGTACAAATCCAGCGGAGGTAATGATAGTGCATCACCCGTTATAATGGGTCAGTATGTCTACATCGCAGGAAACAACGGACATATCTACAAGTTCGATTGGAGGACGGGCCCCGGAGAGAACAACGAAAATGTCACCACATTCGATGGAGCACCTTGGGATGACAGCAGTAAAAAGATTCCAAACAAGACAATCGATATCGAGTATTATGTGTCGTTCAACCTCAATGTTGAATCATTGGTGGCAGACTCCGGAACCATTTACTGCAAAGCATACAACGGCATGGTGTACTGTTTCGACCAGGACCTCAGATTGGTATGGTCGTATCAGGCCGAAGGTCACAACTATTACTCCGCGCCAACGGTTTACAACGAAATTGTCTTCTTCGGATGCTACGACGGTTATATCTATGCTCTCGATCAGACCTCCGGAGAACTTTTGGCCAAGGAGCTGGTCTACCAGACTGAAGGCCGTTCTGGAATCAGCGGTACCGTCAACTGCCCTGTTGTCATGTCTGACAATAACGGCGGTTACGACGTGTTCTTCTCCTACTCTGACGGTCTCGGAATGGACTCCAGATACAGCGCCATGGCAGTCTACAAGTTCGACGGAAATGCATTCACCGTAACGAAGGATTTCGGCAATATGTTTGGGGCCGTCTCCACATATATCCTGATGTACGACCTCGACCCTGAAAAGAACCAAGTGCTCATACCAACCAACAAAGGCCTATACATCGTAGACTCAGAAGGAAACACTGTGGCTTTCAACACAGACGTAGCAGGTTTCGAGGGGATACACAACGCACCTCTGCTCGTCAACCAGAAGTACCTCTATATGACGACATACTCCTCACACAGGACCATCGTCCTGGACCTGGAGGGGAAAATGATCGGAGGGATTGATGGAATCACCAATTACACCATGGTCTCACCAGTGGTCGTTGACGGCCTAGCCCTTGTCTGTTGTGACGACGGTGTGCAGGTCTACTATTCAACATATCCCGAATATGTCCCGCCAATACCTGCTCCTACCGACGAGGGTGCATGGAAACCCATATTGTACGTGCTCGGTACACTGGTCGCATTGCTGATCATCCTTTGGCTCGTCCTTAGATTCGTGTTCAAATGGGAAAGACCATTTACGGATCTCAAAGGACATGTCATGCACTTTTTCTTCGGAACGGAGTACACGCACAACACCCGCAGCAAACGTAAGGTCCGTACGGTCGTCATAGTGGGAATCATTATGACGTTGGCTGTGGGGGCCCTATCGCTCTGCGTAGGAGCTGAGACCACCTTCGGCATCAGTGATGCCATCGGATATGCGATATCCTCGATATCCAAGGGCGGACACAACCTGACATACGAGGAGATGCTCATCTACAACCAGCGTCTGCCCCGTGTCCTCGCTACGATAGCAGTGGGAGTCGGATTATCCGTCGCGGGTGCGATGTATCAGGCGATCATCAAGAACCCCTTGGTCGAGCCGTACATCATGGGAGTCTCCTCGGGAGCGGGTACCTTCGCAGTAGCGGTGCTGACATTCGACTTCACGTTCTTCGGTCTGTTCGCTTCCAACAGCATCTACCTGACCGCGTTCTCCGCCATATTCGGGGGACTGCTCGCTTTCGGACTGACGATGCTTCTTGCGATAAAGACAGGAGGTAAATCGATCAACTACGTCCTGGCGGGAATAGTCATCGGACTGGTGTTCTCAGCCGTCCAATCATTGATCATGATCGATGCGGGGACGAAGGTCGCCAGTGCACTGTCCTGGCTGTACGGATCGTTCAGCACCATGACATGGGACAAACTGTGGCTCGTCCTGATACCTTCGCTCACCCTGTCCTTCATACCCCTGGTATGGGCAAAGGAGTTCAACCTCATCCTTCTGGGTGAGGACCAGGCGAAGCAGATGGGTCTGAACGCGAGACGCTTCCAGATCGTCATGCTGATCATCGCATCCGTATTGACTTCGTTCTGTGTTGCGTTCTGCGGAATCATAGGATTCGTCGGACTGGTCATCCCGCATCTGAGCAGGATGATTCTGGGCGGGGATCACCGTCTCATGCTGCCGGCGACCATGGCATTCGGAGGTTTCCTCATGGTGGCCGCGGACCTCTTGGCAAGGGTGCTCCTAACAGGATACGAACTGCCTGTCGGTGCCATCACCACGATGATAGGTGTACCGGTATTCGCATATCTTCTGATCAAGAGAGGGAGGTCATACGATGGATGATAAAGGAATCAAAGCAAAGATCCGCAGGTTCATAGACGGACCTGGCGAGACGCACATCCAGCGCAAGAAGCACAGGATGAAGTTCATCCTCGGATTCGGAACGCTGTTCACCCTGATAGTATTCATCGCGATGCTTTGCATCGGACCGACCAAGACGATGGACCCGATCGAGGCACTCTCCAACCTGTTCTCAGCCATAGGCAAGGATGGAAGCGAGATGACCCCGGAGGAGGTCATGGTGTTCAGTTCTCGTCTGCCAAGGGCCATCGCCGCACTGGCCGTCGGAATCGGACTCTCTATAGCCGGTGCCGGATACCAGGCGGTCATACGCAACCCTCTGGTCGACCCGTA
>JAFUHJ010000161.1 GCA_017468935.1 Candidatus Methanomethylophilaceae archaeon | reverse complement strand
CTAGGCCCTTCTTTGTTTTGAAGAGTGCCGATGTCTCTTCATGCCGCAGGTGATGGTCTCGATCCATTCCTCTTTCACTTGGTCTCCGTCTGATGGTCTGTCTTAGAAGCATCTCCTGGCGTAGAACCATCCTTTGAAGGAATACGGGATATCGTAACCGGTGCCGGTGATGCGGATGTACTTCCTTCCGCTATCATCTGATTCTACCGTTATCGTCACATCGGGGACGTGGTTGATGACCTGCGACATCCTGTTGCGCATCATCTCTATCGTGTCATCATCCGCGTCGATGCCTATGACGTTGCCTTGGTCGTCAACTCCGATGTAGATGTCCGCCCTGTTGTAGCGATTCATCATGGCGGTCATGGATCTGAGGGCGTCGTCCAGATGATCCAATCCGCTGATGAATACGGTGGTGGCGTCCTCGGAATCGGGCAACATATGTGCTATTATGCATGAACTGGTAAAAAACCATGCTAGAGAGGCGATCTTCTTTGAGTCGAATAAGGGCCGGCGGATAACCGTCGGTCCTTATTCGACTAAATATATCAATACAGGATGAGGGAGACTGGTTTCACTGAGAGCAGAAGGTGGTCAACAGAAGATGGTGGAAAGGCTGCCGTCTGAGCCAACTCGCCTCTAAGAATCGTTGCGATAGCGGACCGTTTAATCGGATTCCACACTCTTCGGTGTGTAAGCTGCTACTTGCAATCATTTGGATTCATGACCCGGGAAAGAAGATAGTCCTAGATCCGATGAGAAAGGCCTAAGGGGTGATGAAAGAGCCCGTGCTTTCCACACGGGCATAATGTTTCAATGTCTCCTGAGGTAAACGGCTGCTGCCCCTATTATGATGATTACTGCTATCGCGCTTCCCGCTGCGATCGGGATCATGCTGTCGATGTCACTTCCGCTTACTTCGGACCCGTCATCCGAGATCGTCGTGTCCCCATTCTCAACAAGGTTCGGTTCAGGAGTAGGTCCAGGGATGGGTTCAGGTGTTGAATTGGACGGAGTGGGAGACACAAGCTCCTTGCTGGTGAAGACGTTGACATTGCCTGTTCCACCGTTGCCTTGCTGTCCATAGTATTCGGATCCGCACCCGTACAGTTCCCCGTCAGATGTGACGAACCATGTAGTAAAATTAGAACTGGCGACGCTTGCGATGGTGAGCTCGGGCATGCGCTGGGTGAACACATTCACATCGGATGTGCCACCGCTACCCTGCTGTCCACATATTCCATATCCGCACCCGTACAGCTTCCCATCCGTTGTGACGAACCAGGTAGCACGGTTGGAGCAGTAAACGTTCTTAACGGTGAGATCAGGCATGCACGGGGTGAATCTCTTCACAGGGCCCGTATTTCCGCTACCCTGCTGTCCATAAGTTCCATCTCCGCATCCGTACAGCTTCCCGTCTGTCGTGATGATCCATGTCGTAGACATGGAGCAGTAGACACTTTCAACATTCTTTATCGGATTATTGCCTTCTGAATCATAATACCTTTGCGCGAACCTATCCTTACTCGAACTAGTCCCGGTACCCTGATGGTAATTCGCGTTTTCACCGCAACCGTACAATACCCCGTCGGTCGTCACGCACCATGTCGTGTAAGAGGAACAAACAACACTCTTTGCATTCTCGATCGGATTAAACACGCCGCTATAGGGATTATAAGATTTTTTGGTGAACGTCTCTACCCACCGTCCAAGATTATCATCGTCTCCCTGCTGTCCAAACCCGTTTGATCCGCATCCGTACAGATACCCATCCTTCGTGACGAACCATGTCGTGTCTGAGGAACACGAGAAGCTTACTATCCCGGATATCGGATTGTTCTTCGCATCGGGATCATAGAATTTCTGGGTGAACGTTGACTCCTTGACATCGTTCTTACCATTACCCTGCTGCCCAGCATCATCGGATCCGCATCCGTACAGATACCCATCGGTGGTAATGAACCACGTTGTTTTATTGGAACAATAAACGCTCTCGACAGTGAGCTCGGGCATGCGCTGAGTGAACACATTCACATCGGATGTGTCACCGCTACCCTGCTGTCCATCCTTTGCATATCCGCACCCGTACAGTTTCCCGTCGGTGGTGATGAACCATGTTGTGTTCTCGGAGCAGGCGACGCTTGCGATGGTGAGCTCTGGCATGCGCTGGGTGAACACATTCACATCGGATGTGCCACCGCTACCCTGCTGCCCATATTGGTTGTGGCCGCACCCGTACAGTCTACCGTCCTCAGTCAGTAACCATGTGGTCTCACTGCTGGAATATACGCCGGATTGTATGGGAAGAAGATTGCTGGATCCTTCGGTCTCTTCGGTATCGACTATCGCTACGGCCATGGCCATCACCATCAGCACAGCTATCGCTATCGTGATGTTCATGACCTTGTGACCCTTCTCAAATTCTCTCGAGCGCATATGAGTACACTTCTCCGATCCTATCTGTACATACCGTTTCACATGCAGGATGCTAGTCCGATTGGATTTCCGATACTCCTCAGATGGTGCGGGGCTCGAACGGAGATATGAAACGGCCAGCCTTACGTTTCATCTAAAATTTAAAGGTATATAATAACGACCGCTCGATAGCCAAGATGATTGGAATCGTAGTAAATGAAACCGATCCTTCTATTGATGTCATTCCAGGGATGATATACTTACCAGTATGATATATCGTAATAGAGTGCCCCTCGAATTTTACATAGCCTCCTGAATATTTGCTCTTATCATATACAACGAACCAAAAAATACGGCTCAACGCGAAAGTGTGTGGAAACGCGATCGATTGAGCGATTGTTTTTCATTCTTCGGACGCGATGCAAAGGTCGATGACGACCAGCGATCAGAAGTGGAAGAGGTACTATTCGAAGCAGCTCAAGCTCAGGGAACCTTGGGAGGTGGAGAGCTACCTTCCCGTGGATGAGGAGGACGAGGATACGGACGTGGTCGTCCGTGTCAACGTCCCGAAGGGCATTCTCATGCCGTGTCCCGGATGCGGAGCAATGTGCAGGATCCACGACCGCAAGGAGAGACGCTGGCGCGATAAGGATGTGGGTGACAGTTAGTGTTTCATAGAGTGCGATGTCCCGCGCACAGACTGTCCCAAATGCGGTGTTCTGACCGTGAACGTGCCGTGGGCCCGACCACAGGTCAGATATTCCAGAAGGTTTGAGGAGAAGGTACTGTCCCTTGCTGAGAAGGAGACGGTAGCCGATGTGGCAAGGGAGCTCAGGGTCCACAGGAGCGTTGTGGATGCCTGCATCCACAACCGTGTCAGGGATATCCTGGACAGATTGGATCTTTCCGATCTGAAGAGGATCCATATCGATGAGACCTCCGTCCGCAGAAGGCACAATTATGTAACGATAATCTCCGATGCAGATAGGAAGAAGATCGTCTTCATCTGCGAAGGAAGGGATGTCGAGGCCTTGGTGAAATTCAAGGATTGGCTGATATCCCATAAAGGAAAGCCCGATAACATCCTCACAGTGAACATGGACATGAGCAGATCCTATCAATTGGGCGTGAGGGAGAACCTTCCCAATGCCGTGATCGTCTTTGACCGCTTCCATGTGGTCCAGATGGCCAATACCATACTGGACAGGATAAGGGCGAAGGAGCAAGTCAACGGCCAGAGATTCAAGTATATCCGCTATACTCTGCTGAAGAAGCAGAGCAACATGGACGAGGAACAGCTTGAGAAGCTGTTCCGGATCAAAGAGGACAACAAGGTGCTGGGATTGGCATACGAGATGAAGGAATCCATAATCCAGCTGTACGATTATCCCGATAAGATCTCGGCGGGGATGCACATATCGAGATGGTTCGACTGGGTGCAGGAAACAGGTCATAAGGAGATGAGACGTCTCGCTAAATCGGTACATAACAATCTGGATGGGATACTCTCGTGGTTCGATTCGCGTACGAGCAACGCATTCCAGGAAGGTCTGAACTCCATGATCCAGACGTCGAAGCGTATGGCAAGGGGATTCGCCAACGTTTCGAACTTCATCGATGTGGTGTGGTTCAAGCACAGCAACATCCCGATCTGACCGTTTCACCGTCAAAGGTAGTGGATATCCTTGTGTCGCAGGCAGCGGAGCTGCCGAGAAGCGTGGCGGAGCGCAGGCGAAGCCGGAGCGAACGTCATCGCCAAATCCTTTCCACGGGTCTACGGGGTTGCCGCAGGCAACCCTCGTGACCCGTTTCTATCTATATATTGCACAAAGATCGACTAGACTTTCCACTCTTATTCGTATAGTGCCGAAAAATTAGCTAATGAATATTTGTAGTCTTTAAAAGATGCATCATCCGATGCTAAGAAGGAAGATCTTGGACTCCCTGTCGGAATGGAAACAAACCGGATCAGTCATCAATGCTGGATGAATAAGTATTGTTAAAAAAATCTCTTATTATGTTCAGATGCATTAAAAATGCAGCCCATTACTATGATAACAAACATTACAGTGTAATGTT
>JAFUHJ010000160.1 GCA_017468935.1 Candidatus Methanomethylophilaceae archaeon | reverse complement strand
CTTCACGGAACTACACTGTCCCTCATAACCACCGATGCCAATCTGTCCCCCGCGTTCCGCGAGAAGTGGCAGAAGATCCTCGACGGTTCCTTGAACATGGTATCGGTCGACGGGGACCAGTCCACCAACGACACCAGTATATTGCTCGCGAACGGAATGGCCGGAGGAAAGGTCGCGGACGACGACCCCGAGTTCTACGATGCCCTGAACTTCGTGATGACGAAGATCGCACG
Source organism: Candidatus Methanomethylophilaceae archaeon (assembly GCA_017468935.1). Lineage (GTDB taxonomy): Archaea > Thermoplasmatota > Thermoplasmata > Methanomassiliicoccales > Methanomethylophilaceae > Methanoprimaticola. The sequence continues at coordinate 1,821 of JAFUHJ010000160.1, read as the reverse complement.
TACTGTAGCATCCGATGGAGAGGGAGCGACCAAACTGATCGAGGTCAAGGTCAGCGGTGCGGAGACCAAAGAGGATGCCACCAAGTTAGTCAAGACCATCATCAACTCCCCGCTCGTCAAATCGGCCATATTCGGGTCCGATCCCAACTACGGGCGTATCATGATGGCCCTGGGCAACAGCGGTTGCAAGTTTAATCTCGAGGATGTCCGCCTCACCATCAAGGGAGGGGACATGGAGGTACCCATCCTGGATTCCGGAGCACCGGTGTTCCAGGACGAACGCTCGGTGGAGGTGGTCCGCATGGCCATGGACAACAAGGAGGTCTCCATCATAGTGGACCTGGGTGTCGGTAGCGAATCCGCCACGGGCTGGGGCTGCGACCTGACATACGATTATGTCCGCATCAACGCGGAATACTCCACGTGATCCCCATGGACGATCTATACGTTCTGAAGTTCGGCGGGAATGCGATCCGCGGTAAGGAGGCAATGCTCCGTCTCGGCGGAGAGATCGCCCAGATGATGAAGGATGGGGCGAAGGTCATCCTGGTGCATGGCGGAGGTCCGGAGATCTCGGAGGAGATGGAGAGAAGGGGACTGAAGCCCAAGAAGGTGGCCGGGGTCAGAGTCACTGATGCCGACGGCCTCGAAGTGGCCGAGAAGGTGCTGTCCAATCTTAACAAGGATGTAGTGGAATGTCTGACGGAGTCAGGTGTGCAGGCCATAGGCATGCCCGGTTACCACTGCACGCTGTGCGTGAAGAAGGCCCCCGTGGAGACGGAGGAGGATGGCAAGAAGGTCACAGTGGACATGGGTCTGGTAGGAGAGGTCTCCGAATGCGACCCCACGGCATTGATGGATCTCCTGGAGATGAACATCGTTCCCGTGATCTATCCGATAGGGAAGGACAAGGACGGGAACAAGCTGAATGTCAATGCGGACACGATGGTGGCCGGAATAGCAGCGAACGTATCCTGCAAGGAGATGATCGCGATCACCGACGTGCCGGGCATCCTGATGGACGTCAACGATCCCGGATCCAAACTGGACAAGGTCACGCTGAAGGACATCGACGACCTGATCGGTAAAGGAGTGATCTCCGGCGGAATGGTCCCCAAGGTGGAGGCATGCCGCAAGGCCATACTGGCAGGTGTCAGCGAGGTCCGTATGGTGAACGGGACCGATCCCGAGTGCATAGTGGCCGATGTCATGAAGGAGGGAAGCCTCCGCGGTACAGTCATAACGAAGTGATAATATGAAATTCGAAGAAGTCAAGGAACTCAGCTCTAAGTATCTCTTTCAGAACTACGGGCGCATAGACCTCTCATTCACACATGGAGAGGGTTGCTACCTGTTCGACTCTCAAGGGAGGAAGTACCTCGATCTGGTGGCCGGTATCGCTGTCAATTCGATCGGATACTCCCATCCGGACTTTGTTCAGGCGATGCAGGAGCAGGTATCGAAACTGTTGCACGTATCGAACCTCTACTATGTGGAGGAGCAGGCAAGGCTCGCAGAGAAGATCGCCTCCATCACACCTGACGGATTGGACCGCACGCTGTTCGTCAACAGCGGTGCCGAGGCCAACGAAGGTGCGCTGAAGCTTGCGGTCAGATATACTGGACGCAAGAAGGTCATGGCAGCACTGAACGGTTTCCACGGAAGGACCGCAGCAGCCCTGGGAGCAACAGGGCAGACCAAGTATCAGGCATCGTTCGAACCCCTGATCAGTTCGGCCTACGAGTACTACGATTACGGGGACATCGAATCCGTGAAGCATATGATCACCAAGGATGTGGCAGCACTCATCGTCGAGCCCAT
>JAFUHJ010000159.1 GCA_017468935.1 Candidatus Methanomethylophilaceae archaeon | reverse complement strand
GATCGTGCAGGTCCGCGGATACGGTCTCATGATCGGTATCGAGATGGATTCCAACGAGACTGCAAGCATGGTTCAGGCAGTATGTCGCGAGAACGGGGTCCTGGTGAACGTCTGCCACGGCAATACCGTTCGTCTTATCCCTCCGCTCATCATCAACGACAGCGAGAAGGACACCTTCACCAAGATCCTGAAGGAATCACTGTAAAACCAATTCCGCACGGTCCTCCGTGCGGTATTTTCCTCTATATTATTCGATTACGCTCCGTTATCGGGACCGTGGATAATCATTGTAGAAGGCCCCGGTCCCGAAGGGCCGGGTAAGATTGGGGCCGAGGCCCCGATGTTTGAGCAAGAAGGAGAGGCAGTCCTCTCTTCAGTCGATCTCTTTGGCCTTCCCGTCGATCAGATAGTACTTGACGAAGATCAATATCACCGCTACGGTGAACAAGACCGAGATCATCACAGACAGGTCATAATCCAGACCCAGTCCGATATTCGAATGGAGGATGAATGCAGATACCACCATGGTCATGAATACCGCAGGGACTGCTGTGAACAATGCCATGTATCTTCTCTTGTTGAATGCCAGGATGAAGATCGTGGCCACCCACAGCATCACGCATGCCAAGGTCTGGTTGAGCCAAGAGAAGTAGTTCCATAGGACGGTGAAGTCGGCGGCACAGTAAATCACTATGGGAACTATCAGGAACCCCGTGATGATTATGCTATTCCTGCGGTTTGAGGGAGCATATCCCCTGTCGTCCTGGATGATCATCCTCGTGGACCTCAGTGCCGTATCTCCCGAGGTGATCGGACATATTATGACCCCTATGACAGCCAGAATCCCTCCGACGGGGCCTGCTACTCCGACCGCTATATCGTAGACCACTCCGGACGCACCTCCGTTATTCAACGCTTCCGCCAGGGCGGATGTATCCTGGAAGAACGCCATCCCGGCAGTGGCCCAAAGCACCGCGATGACGGATTCGACAACCATGGCACCGTAGAAGACCATACGGCCGTCCTTCTCGTCCTTGATGCATCTGGCCACCATGGGGGATTGGGTAGCATGGAATCCCGAGATGGCACCGCACGCCACGGTTATGAACATGTCGGGGAAGAAATCGGTCCCGTCGGGGTGGAGATTGTCAAGGGTGAATGAGGGGAACTCATATCCTCCCACCATAAGCCCGCCTACGACCACCGCGGCCATGAGGATCAAAAGTACTCCGAATACCGGATAGATCCTGCCTATGACCTTATCGATGGGGAGGACCGTCGATATGACGAAGTACATCAATATCAGGGCGATCCATACAGCCATGGGGATCCCGGTGATGGTCTCCAAGAGGTCGCTGGCGCTTCTGGCGAACGTGGCCGAGACCATGATGAGTACGAAGATCATGAGGATGAGCACAGGGTATCTTGATTTCTTCCCGATGAAATGGATTATCATCCCTGTGGCAGATTTTCCGTTGTAACGTTCGGACATCATTCCGCACATATAGTCGTGGACCGCTCCTCCGAATATGGTCCCGGCGACGATCCATATGAAAACGACCGGACCCCACTTGGCACCCATAAGGGCACCGAATATCGGTCCCGTCCCTGCAATGTTCAGCAGTTGGATCAGATGATTCTTCGCTTTGGACATTGGGACATAATCCATCCCGTCCGGATGGTCCACTGCCGGCGTGGGTGCACGGAAAGGGATGACCATCCTCTCGATGAACCTCCCATATATCAGATAGCCCAGGAACAGGCACACCAGACATATGGCCAACATCAACATGTGACTCCGCATGGCAGGTAATGGTATTTGCTATTTGGGTCAAAATGTGTCATGAGGATAGTGGACCGACGAGTCCTCGCTGATTAATTTTCCGCCATGTGATCAGAGAAAGAATCATGTCCGGCCGTTACCGGCCGGAAAGTAGTTTTCAAAGCGGTGTGAGCTTCTTCTCAGGCCTGAGTCCATATCACATTCATCACGGTGTAGACGGGCTTGACCATGAATTCCAGCTGAGGGGCTTCTCTCTTTACGAACTCGATGAAGTTGGTTCCCAGGCGCATGAATGCCTTTTGGATCAGCGAGAGATCGCTGGAGACAGGTTCTTCGTAGGTGATCTCTATCTCCGAATCCCCGGCAGTGTCCATGTGGAGTGTGGTGGGCGACGATTCATCAGCGGTCCACATACGTCCTTTCAGATTCTGCACCAAAGGTTCCACTGCCTTTCCTTCGAGATCGTACCATTTGAACGTCAGGAAGACAGGATCGATGGTCTCGATACTGTTTGGAAGTGTGAAATAACTCAATGGGGAGGTACCGAACGTAGATTCACCCAGTTTTTTCAGAGATTCCGGCAGGATGATCCCCTTTAGGCTGTCGCATCCGGCGAAAGCGTACGATCCGATGGATTCGACCGATTCACCCAAGATCACAGAGGACAGTTGGGAGCATCCCTTGAATGCTGAATCCCCTATCGAGGTCACAGTTGAGGGAATCTCCACGGATTTGAGGTTCTTCAATCCGCTGAATGCGTTGGCACCGATCCCTGTGATGCCGTCTTTGATGATGATCTCCTGTACATTCACACCGGCAAGGAAGTCCATATTCCCAATCACAGCGTTACTCGCACCCGGCGTCTTTTCCACTATGATCGTGATCCCGTCGGCCGAATCCTTGACAACGATGTTCACATTACTCAGGTATTCATACACAGGTTTTTTGGTTATTTCCGACACGAACCACGTCTTTCCTTTCAGACTCTCGGGGTCGTAACTTATCTTCTCTGTAGAACTGTATCCGGTACGGAAGTCAGAGGTAAGGAACGAACCTCCAGAACGCAGATCACTCAGTTTTTTGACGGTAGAGGGAACATTGAACACCTTTAGATACAGCGGCACAAGGGCCCATCCGCCGATTTCTTCCACACCCTCTCCCATTAATATGCAACTGACATTATTGGACAAAAAGAAAGTCATATCGCTTACACACTTGACAGATCCTGGAATGTAGACCGTACCAGTTAGTTTTTCGTCTAGGCTGAAGGCACCGGTTCCAATGTGCTTCAACCCATATGGGAGATTGAGTGTCTTCAATCCACAATAGGCGAAGGCTGAATCTCCTATAGATTCCAATGATTTACTGAAAGTAACGGACTCGAGGTTCTTACATCCTTCGAAGGCCTTGGCTTCGACGATCTTGACGGAATCGGGCATCGCGAATGTCTTGATGGGACATTTCGAGAAGGCACCTGATCCTATCTTGGTCACGCCGGCAGGGATGGTGATGGATCCTATTTGACTTTCTGAGAACGCCCATCCGCCGATAGTAGTGACCGAGGACGGAATATCGATGGATGTTATCCGGGTCTTTCCGAAACCGGCAAGGTATTTCAATCCATCAGGCAGCTTTACCTCCGAAATGTTGGTGCCCTGGAATGCGTAGTCGCCGATGACCGTCACACCGTTCGGGATGGTCACCGAACTTATCGGACATGAGTCGAAAGCACGGTATCCGATCTCAGTCAGACCTTCTGGCAGGGTCACTGACTTGATCTGATTCTTTGCGAAAGCCGCGCCGTTTATGGCCGTTACGCCTGCGGGGATATCGACCTCAGTGAGATGGCAGCCCTGGAATCCGCCGAGGGTCTTCAGTGTACTCGGCAGTTTTATCGCAGAGATATTACAGTCTGCGAATGCATCTTCTCCGATCGTCTCTAAAGAATCCCCTAGATTCACATTACTTAAATTCGACCAACCCATGAAGGCACCCGCTCCGATGCTCTTCACATGGGACATATTGACCTGTGTTAAAGATAAGGAAGAGACTTTTGCATAAATTGGGCGTTTGAAGCAATTGTATCCGATAGATTCCAGGGAATCAGGGAAATTGATGGTTCCGATAGCTCTACCAACGTTTACGAACGCATTGTTACCGAGATGTGTGACTCCTTCCTCGATAAATATTGCTGTTGCGTATTTATCCGACAGCCAAGGAAGTCCGTCATATGTATCATAATCATTCATCCTCCCGTCGCCACCGTTCGAGTAGACGGTGTACTTTGCGTTGTATTGTTGGTACGCTGGTCCAAATGATGTTACGTTGCTGGTTTCATCATATTCGTAAACTATTGTGCAGTCGCCCGATTTATACTTGTATATGTAATGATAGCCATCGCTGGTTTCCACCTTTTGGTATTCAGGCGAGAAATCCCGATTATCGGCATCCGAATCCTGCGTTGAGACGAGCAGGAAACCTGAGATCATCATTACGGCCACTATGGCCATTACAAGCAATCTGACCGAGGACACACTGACGATGTTGTCATCCTGTATCGTTTTCTTCGATCCCGCACGGCCCTTGGCGTGGGTGTTCGAAGAACATGTATTGCGGTCACTTTTAAACATAGTTTAAAACCCGTCATCATCATATTTAAGGATACTATCTGATTTGTCGGAGTATGAACGATTATCCTCTCGAGTGTCAGGAGTAATGGGATCGATTGTCAGATGTATGGTGTTCATCACTTCCGGCCGAATCGTTTAAGACGGATGACTCACAGGCCCGGGGCCAGGATTCACATCATCAGATCGGGATTCGCGAAGATGATGGCGATGTATGCGGCATAGATGGCCAGCAACAATACGCCTGATTTCCTGTCCATCTTGTTCCTGAAGCGGACAAGGAGGAACATGACTACGCTCAGGATCACCATCACGGGCAGATGGAACATCAGCATGGATTCCGACACCGGTACGTCTGTGAGGACGGCACCTATCCCGAGAACGAAAAAGATGTTGAAGATGTTGCTTCCGACGATGTTCGCTACGGCCATATCCGCCTCTCCGCGGTATGCGGCAAGGACGCTGATGCATAGTTCAGGCAAGGATGTTCCGATGGCGACGACCACGAGTCCGATGATGAGCTGGGGGACTCCGAGGACCTCTGCCAGATCGACTGCGCCGTCCACGAAGAATCTCGCTCCGAAGTATAGTGCGACCAGGCCGACGATGACAAGCAACGTCAGAACGGGTGTGCTCAAGGTATCGGCGGTTACCTCCTCGGTATAGACCTCCATACCTTCCTCATCCGAACCTTTCACTCTGAACACGTAATAGACGAATACTCCCAGGAGTGCCAAGAGGACGATACCTGCAATCCAGGTTATGTCTCCGAGGATCGCAAGGATGCATAGACCTATCGCGGCCAGGAGCATCGTCCACAGTTCCTGACGCATCGTGGAATATTTGGCGACCATGGGTCCTGCGATCGCAGCAATACCGATGGCCAGTCCTATGTTAGCGATGTTGCTTCCGACGACGTTACCGATGATGATCGATGGATTGTCCACGCTGACAATGGATGTTATGGCCTCCGGGGCGGATGATCCGAACGCGAGGATGGTAAGTCCGATGATGAACGGCGATATGCCAAAGTTCAGGGCCAGGCCCTTTCCACCGCGCACCAACCATTCGGAACCGAGATAGAGCAGTGCTGCGCCTGCGATCAGACTTGCCACGATCCAAAACATCAGCGGTGAATACAGGTATAGCTTATTAGATTATCGAAGAGAAGATTCGGCGGGGCCGCACCCCGCCATCCGAACTCAGGGTTCGGAATTAACAATGGTTTGCATCAAAGCGTTGGCTTCGGTGATGGTGTAGGAATTGTCGTTGTTCCTGAGGCACACATCTATCCATACCCTGTCCTTGAGGGCAGTGAAGTAGATCATCCAGAATCCTCCGCTGGGGTCGCGGTGTGCTATATATCCATATGCGTCATCGTAACCGGAGACTGTGATGGTCTCGTAACCGGATTCTTTCACCTTCTGCTCGAACTCTGCTTTCTGGACCGTGTGCTTCGTCTCTGCCAGAGGGGAGGAGTCGAAAGAGATGTAACGGTTCCCCGATCCGCTGTCAGCAGCACTTATGATGGCATAGGTATCGGTCGATCCCGCCTGCAGACTGTACGGGCTTCCCGCGTATTCGTCGAGGAGTTTGGTATCGTACCTCTGTGCCCATTCGCTCGATGATACATCCGAACCGTCAGGGAACAGTGCGTACACCAGCTTCTCGATGTCCGCGTCTTCCAGATAAGGTCTCTTCAGCATGTTCAGCTCAACGAACATCTCATCGATGTATCCGCAGAACTTGATGCTTCCGAAGATGGTGGTCGCGGTAGCTTCCTCGGGATTGGTGTTCAGGTAGTATCCCATACATTGGGTCAGGCCGTTGGTGTAGGGGATCTGCACATACACTCCGCCTCTGTACTCAGTACCGATCTTCTTCACATATTCCTCGATGGTCTCCTCGTATTTCGCCTTCGGATCCTCCATCAGGGTGAACTTCGCGGCATAGGTGTTGCCCTGCGATCCCACGATGGCATACTGGTCGGTGCTTGCGGGATCGATGGAGTACGGGCCGTATGACCACGGATACTCGTATTCCGCTCCGGGCATGGTTTTGTTGAGATCGTCGCCCATTATTTCGAAGAATCTGGTCGCGAAGTCCCTCGGGTCGAGATCCGATTCGATGTAGGTGGGATCGTCATCGCTTCCGCCGTCATCGAGATAGTCCTGCCATGTGATGACCACTTTGGTGTCCTCCCTGACATCGAAGTCGCCGTCCGCAACGGTCTCGTCCAGATAGCTGAGGTACTTGTCCACCATCTTCTGGAAGTACTCGTCGCATTCGTCGATGGTTATGAGATCGGGATAGAACATCGCCACGGTGTACATGATCCTGCAAGGCACGGGAACGGAGATGTTCAGGAAGAACATGTCCTTGAAGTGGGTGGACTTCTTCAGGATGTCCAGTCTGGAATCTTCCCAGATCGTCTTCGCCGATATCTCGGTCAGGTCGCATGTACGGCAGTTCAGTATGGTGCTTATCGTGTCGTTGTACTTGGTGATGGCCTCCACATCAGCTATCACAGTGGATGAATTGCCGGGAAGGTTGGCCTCGTCTATTCCTCCAGCCTCCAGTCCGATCTTGGTGTACTGGGAGTCGTGTTGGGACATGTATTTCCACATGCATAGCGCAACGAAGTGGACACGGTCCTCCTCGCTGATGTATGTGAGCCTGTCCTCGAGGTCCGCGATGGCTGAACGGCAGTCGGATGCGAATTCCAATGATTTCTTGGCGTATTCGGGCCCCATGATGTGCCCGAGGAGGACAACGGCATCGATTGAATAGATCGGGTCGGTGCATCTGAGGTACACGATCGGTATCTCTGCATTCTCGATATCGTCCTTGTATTCGCGCAGGGCCTCGTCGTTGTATGCGAGGACCCCTCCGATCCCGCCTTCGCCCTTCTCCTGGAGTTCGCTATCCATCTTTACCATGGCCTGCCATTCAGCCTGTGAAAGGTATCTGGGTGAACTTCCGAGAGACTTAGAGAATCCGTTGTTCAGGATCTTGTAGAAGCTCTTTTCCGAGGTGTCGGTGTTAGCGACATATCCAGCGACCTTCTCATCAGCATCGATGAAGAAGGTCATCTGGATCATCTCGGGGTTGATCGCGACCATGTTCTTGAGAGGGTAATCGATCTCCGCGATATGGTTGACTCCCGAGGAGTAGATGTACTGGTCCACCAGCCTTAGCTTGGTGCTCTCGCCCTTGATCACGGCCTCGACGACATCCGCATCGGCCTTGGTGATCTTTCCGTCGCCGTCCGCGTCTGCATAAGGGTATGCAGCCCACTTGGATTCGTCGCCTATGAGGTCGTTGATCAGGTCCAGGTCCTTCTGGTCGATCGTATAGTCCTCGTTGGCATTGCCGTATATGGACAGTTTGATGGGTTCGAGATCGTTCCCTTTGCTGCCTCCGCCCATCATCACGACCGCCGCTATGACGACGATGACCACGACCGCAGTGACGGCCATTATTGTGATATGTCTCTTCTCCATCTTATCACGCTATACTGTCAGCGACCATGCTCACGATTCCGTTCACGAAGGCATCATCGAAACTGGCATCGTTCATTCTAAGGTATATCATCACGTGTGTGCCGTGCTTCTCTCCGGTGAATTGGATCATAGAGAATCCCTTGGTAGTGTTACCGTAGAATCCGGCACCGTCCTCGAATCCGTTGAGGGCGATCGCGTGGGGCTTTCCTCCCATGTAGTCGTCCTGAGCCGCCTTCTCCTTGTAGGTGATCTTGAGCTGTTCGAACTCGATGAATGCCGAATCGCTGTTGTCGTAGATGATGTGGTAATCCTTCGATGTGGCATCCGTCGTGTTCATGATCTTCGCATAATCGGAATCAGCACCGTCCACTATCGCGTAGGGGCCGAGATAGAAGTCCGCGAGTTTCGAGAGGTCTATCTTCTTAGCGGATTCTATGGCCGATACTGTACCCTTCTCGTCCCAGATGGATTTGATGATGGTATCGAGCTGTTCATCGGTGAAGCTGGGCTTGTAGGCGAGCTTTATCTCGATGAGGCATTCCTTGTAGTAACCCGCATAGTGCATGTGACCGATGTTGCCGGATTTTCCTTCGGTCGTGTTCACGTAGTATCCGATACCGTCGGTGAGTCCGTAGACCTGGTATAGTCCGACGTAGGTTCCGCCCATGGCCGATTTGGTACCGATGGTTTCCTCGTATGATTTCTTGATCTCGGCGAATTTGGATGAGGCATCCTCGTAGAGCTTCGCCTTGTAGTAGTAGTTGCCGCCGCCCTCTGCGGAGACCAGGGCGCTCTGGTCGTTACCGGTGACCACGAAGGGTGTTCCGCTGTAACCGGTGAAGTCCATGGTGTTGTAGTAGTGGGTGGCCATTCCGAGACAGTTGATATCAGAGACCACAGGGTCCTCGGGGTCATCTCCCTTCCAGTCCAGATAGTCCTGGTATGTAATAGTGGTGAACATATCGTCGATGACACTGAAGTGACCGTCATCGGTCGTTAGGTCGAGATACTTCATGTATTTGTCGACCATGTCCTGGAAGTATACGTCAGCATCGTTGTGGCTTACGATCTCGGGGTAGAATATGGATGCGATGTACATCACCCTGCAAGATACGGGCATGGACATGTTGATCCATACCATGTCGTGGTAGTGGGAGCTCTTGGCCATGTATTTGCATCCGGGGTCCTCCCACAGGACATCTGGGGTTATGACGGTACAGTCCTGCGTGGAGCAGTTGAGCATGTAGTCGATCGAGTCGTTGTACTTCGTGATCGCTTCGACATCCTGGAGCTTGACCGATGTGTTCCCTTTGAGGTCGATGGTCGCAAGACCGCCTGCGTATGTCCCCAGCATTGTGTATTGGGATTCGTTCTGGGCCACATAACAGATCATACAGAGGGATAGGAATGCCTTCTTATCCTTTTCTGGTACCGCAGAGACCTTCTTCTGGATCTCATCCAGTGTCTTCTTACAGTCATCGGCGAAGGCCTTTCCCTTCACCGCATAATCTGGACCGAGCAGGAAACCTAGGAGCACCGATGCGTCCAGGGAATAGAATGGGTCGGTCGCCCTGAGATAGATGAGATCTATTCCGGATGCCTCGATATCGTCGGCATAATCTCCCAAAGCCTGCTTGCTGTGGACGATAATAGCTCCGATCTCGCTTCCCTTTTCCTGGAGTTCGACATCAAGGTTCTTGATGGCCTCCCAGTCGGCAGCAGCGATCTGTCTTGCCGTGGAACCGAGCTGTTTCGACACACCGTTGTGGGTGACCTTGTAGAACTGGTTGGGGTAGTTCGCGATGTTCGCGATGTATCCGGCCACCTGGTCGTCGGCATCGATCAACATCGTCATCATCAGGACATCGGCGTTCTGTGTGACAAGGTTTGTGAGAGGGTAGTTGACGGTCACATACCTGTACTGCTTGGAATTCACCAGGTCGTACTGGTCGATGAATGTGACCTCGGTTTCCTCTCCTGCGATGAGCTTCTTGACGATCGCGATATCTTTGTCATCGATCTCGCCATTCCTGTTCGCATCGGCGAAAGGATACTCCGAGAGAGGTATCTTCTCCGAGATCATGCGTTCCATCAACGTGATGTCCGCATTATCGATGACATCATTGCCGTCGGCATTTCCGTAGACCGGCAATGGGATCTTCTCCAGCAGGTCCCCTTCTTCATCCGAATTGTTATTGAGTATGAAGACGGCCGCACCCGCTATTATCACGACCGCAATGACTGCGATCGCGATGAAAGTCGCGTTTGACTTCATGGTTAACACTGCGTGCCGTGATATCCTAAATAAATAAAAATTGGATGTATTAGCCGACTGCCGTTAATCGATGTTTCATGTTAACCTTAATAACGATGAAGCAATTTGGAGATTATATCCAATGTCTGCAGACGAATTCGAATCAGGGAAGGAGGCGTACAAGAGCAGTCTCTCGAGGAAGGTGACGTTCCTAGTGGTCTGTCTGTTGATCCTGATCCTAACGACCGTGATATCATGCTCGGTCGGTACCGGATACGAGTTCACTAAGACGCTGCAGGTCATATGGGACCATATAACAGGCACGACCTATACGCCGAGATCTCCCGATTGGTGGGCTGATTACTACATCTTCAACAATGTGATGCCCGGAGTCATAATGGCGCTCATCGCCGGGGCCGGATTGGCACTGGCGGGTACCGTCATGCAGAGCATTATGGAGAATCCGTTGGCCGACGCATATACCACAGGCATCTCTTCAGGAGCATGTCTGGGAGCGGTTGTGGCCATCATTGTCGGATTCTCGTATTCAACGATCATCTCCGGAGCAGGTATCGTCATCAACGCTTTCATAGGATCTCTGATACCGGCCATAATCGTCATCCTGTTGGTCAGATATGTCGGTAATTCCCCTTCTACAATAATCCTGATAGGAACCGCTCTTACGTTCTTCTTCAACTCGCTTGTGACGTTGGTGATGATAACGGCAAGCGCAGAGGGCCTTCAGGACGCTTACATATGGCAGGTCGGTAGCGTCACCAACGCTTCATGGTCAGACATGCCTCTCATGGTCGTCATGACGATCGCATCGGCCGTATTGGTACAGCTGTCGTCCAGCAAACTCAACATCATGTCTCTGGGCGAGAAGAGCGCTAAGAGTCTGGGGTTGGACGTAGTCGAGTTCAGGATGCTGTGCATCATATTGGCATCGGTCCTGATCGCATCGATCATCTCTTTCACCGGAATCATCGGATTCATCGGTCTGGTGGCCCCGCATATCACCCGTTTCCTCGTCGGAGGGGACAACAAGTTCGTGGTCCCCGGATCCATAATCATGGGTTCCACCGTACTTGTCCTGGCCGATCTGGCCTCGCGTATGCTCGCAACATTCGGGAACATCCCTCTGGGTGTGGTCATGTCGTTCATAGGCGCCCCTGTTTTCCTGTACCTAATAGTCAGGAAGAAATCACATAAGGACGTGTATTGAATGGAGGGGAAGCAGGAGTACTATAAGGCGGTCCGCAAGAAGTGGATGTTCATACTCATCTGTGTCCTACTCATCGTCGTCGCCCTGGTCTTCTCGCTCTCCATCGGAATGTACGATCTGGATTTCTTCGATTGCTACAGGATCCTGATCGAGCACATCACAGGCAACATCACCGATCCTTACGCGGACGACATCGTCGTGTTTACAAGGCTTCCGATCGGAGTGTTCGCTATCATCGTCGGTGCGGTCCTGGCAATGGGCGGTGCCGTCATGCAGTCGATACTGCGCAACCCTCTGGCCGATCCGTATACCATGGGTGTATCATCGGGAGCGTTGCTCGGTGCATCCATCGCTATCGTCCTTGGTAACGGAATAATGCCCTTCTTCAACGATTCATGGGTGAAGATCATCATGGCCTTCGGCTTCTCGCTGATCCCGGTGGCCGTGATCCTTATGTTCTCCATCAAACGCAGGGTCACCGCGACGAAGATCATCCTCATCGGAATCGCCATGATGTACATCTTCTCGGCCATCGTCCAGCTGCTGATGATCACTGCATCCGAGGAGACTCTGGCGGAGATCTATTCATGGAGGGTCGGAACATTGGCTCTCACCACATGGGACACTATACCGATACCTCTCGGGATAAGTCTTGTCTGTGGTATCATCCTTTTGTACCACCACAGAAGGATCAACGTCATGATGGCAGGGTCCAGGTCGGCCCACTCGATGGGAGTGGATCCTGACAGGACCATCCTGGTGGAGATCACTTTGGTATCATTGATGACGGCTGCCACCGTATGTTTCACCGGAACTATTGGATTCGTCGGTCTCGTCGGACCCCATGTCGCCAGACTGTTCGTGGGATCCGAATCCAAACTGCTCCTGCCTGCTTCAGCGGCGTTCGGGGGTCTGTTCCTGCTCCTGGCCAATTGTATCGCAAGGGTCTCGGGAGAGTACGGATTGCCTGTAGGAGTAATCAGCGCCATCATCGGATGTCCGCTGTTCATATTCATATTGATCAAGATGCGCAGGAAGAGCGCATGGAATTGAGGTGTTAGAATGAGGTTAGTAATCGACGGAATCGAATTCGGGTATTCCAGCACACCCGTATTGAAGGATATAACGCTCGATGCGAACGGCCCGCAGCTCCTGTCCATCATCGGACCCAACGGAGTTGGCAAATCGACATTGATACACTGTATCAACAGGATCCTCTCCCCGAACAAGGGAACGGTCATGATAGACGGGGATATGGTCAACGACATTTCCCTCAAGGATCTGGCCAAGAGGGTCGGTTACGTACCTTATTCTGCTAACGACACGTTCCCCTTGTCCGTGGTGGATACCGTCCTGATGGGACGTCACCCTCATGCGACATACAAGTCGTTGGACAAGGATTTGGACATCGTTTATGATACCCTCAAACTGCTGGATATTGAGGATCTCGCCATGAGGAACTTCGACGAGTTGTCCGCAGGACAGCATCAGAAGGTCATGCTCGCAAGAGGACTCGTACAGGAGCCGGAGATCCTGCTGCTGGATGAACCCACTTCCAATCTGGATATCAAGCACCAGATGGAGGTCACCCGTATCCTCAGGGAACTGTCGCAGGAGAAGAACATCCTCATCATCATGATCAGCCACGATCTGAACATCGCGGCGAAGTACGCGGATACAATGATCATGCTGCACGGAGGTTCCATCTTTGCGATCGGTACCCCCCAGGAGGTCATCACAAAGGAGAACATCAAAGCCGTGTACGATGTGGAATCCGAGGTGATAGAGAGTTGCGGACGTCCTCATCTGATCATGCTCGACAACGATTTCGATAACATCGACCATCCGCTCCCTGAAGGAACATATGCCGTGAGAGAGAAGAAGTGACCTGTTCACGACTCTTTAACGGCGTTTGTAGAGCGGTCATAGTTAAGTATAACCCGAACAATTACAACGTGGATAATTCATCCAAGATGATATTCATGGACAAGAAGACAACAACGATTGTCGCAGTCGTAGTAGTGGCTGTTGTGGTTATCGCAGCCGTTGCATTTGTAATGATGAACAACGATAAAGGCGGTTCCAAGGATCTCAACGCCCAGGAGCTTGCAAAGGAGTTCGTTGACGACTACGATGGAGTATTTGGAGAGTTTACAATTGCAACAGGTGGATCCGCTACAGAAGCTGAGATGACATATACAGCAACTCAGCAGAATTGGAAGGGCGAGAAACTCTCTGGAACCAGGGTTATGAACATTAAGATCGTTACCTGCGAATCCAAAGAAAAAGCTGCAGAGGAATTCGAGAAGTATATTACAGTTGCAGACGAACCCTACAAATCGAAGAATACGAGCAAGGGTACTATTTTCAGTAAACTTGACGCTCTTGGTATGGCAAGCAAACATGTAACTGTTCTCAATGGTACCAAGAACCTGAGCATAACAACAGTTCCTGAGACCACAACCCTCAAAACTGTGAAGGCATCAGATTACGGTGCGGATCAGATTTATGTTCTCTACGCATCATTCGATCAGACTGACGCTACCAAGCAGCAGTATACTCAGTTCTCGATGGTTCTCCTCGATGGAAAGAACATTGTCGTTATCAACCAGTCCACAAAGGATGAGTTCAGCATGTATTACAATGTTGGAATCAAGGACAAGGATGAGGCACAGACCGGAGAGGTCTACATCACTGTTGAAGACTTCGAGAAAGAACTCATCAAGTTCGCGAAAACATTCTGATAAAACTCATTAGGGGAGGAAACTCCCCATTTCTGTTATCGTCTATCCATAACGTCCTCTATCCTTTCTTCCACTTCGAGATAGAGGTCCTTGAGCTTCTGTCTGTAATCCTCTTTAGCATCCCAGAGTCCGCGCTCTATCGCTTCCTCCAGACGGTTCAGGATGTTCATCATCGCGTACGGGTTGACGTCCATCATCCATTCCTTCGTATCCTTGTCGAACAGATACTTATCGGCCAGGCCCTCGTACATCCAAGCCTCTGCTATGTCCGATGTGGCATCCCAGGCCATGGTGAATTCCGTGAGGTTGGCCATCTCGCCGGCACCGCGGTATCCGTGTTCCTTCAGTCCTTTTATGAACTTGGGGTTGAGGATCTTGCTCCTGTAGACGTATCTAAGTTCCTGCTGCGTGTCCCTGAGCTTTGACCTCTTGGGATCGGAATCGTCCCCCATATATGTGGCGAAGTCCTTGTTCTTGCCGTATGCGCGGACGAAGGCGTTCATGCCCCCTAGATACTCGTAAACGTCATCGCAGTCCAGAAGGTCGATCTCCCTGTCCGGCATGTTCTTCACAGTGAGTGAAACATTGCTGAAGCGTCTCATGAACTCGTCCTTCAGCTTCTCGCCGTAATGTCCTTTGGAGTAACCGTTGCTGCACCAGTCCAGATATATGTCCGCCAGATCCTTCACGTCGTTCCAGGTGCTGTCGCCTATCGCCTTGTTCACACCTGTGCCGTATCCTCCCGGCGGTGCCCCGAATATCCTGACCGCGTTGCGTCTGCGTGCTTCGTCCGGAGATAGTCCCGAGATGATGCCTTCGATGACATCCTTCCTGAGGTTCGCCGCCAAGGCGTTGTCCTCGTCGCTCTCGTCCAGATCCGCTACCAGATTCACAGCGGAATCGATGAGGTCGATGAGGTTTGGGAATGTATCTCTGAACAGTCCTGTGATGTTAACCGATACGTCTACTCTGGGCCTTCCCAGTTCTTTGATCGGTATGACCTCGAGGTCGATTACCTGGCCTCCGGTCCTGGCCCATACAGGCCTAACGCCCATCAGCCACAGTATGTAGGCGACATCGTCACCCGATGTCTTCATGGTGTCCGTTGCCCATATGACGAAACCGATCTCCCTGGGGAACTCCCCCTTCTCCTCGGTATATCTTTGAATCATCTGGTCGGCCATGCGCTTGCCTATCTCCCAAGCTGTGCGAGTGGGGATGGTGTCTGGGTCAAGGGAGTAGAAGTTCCTTCCCATGGGAAGGATGTGTGCGCTTCCGCGCGTCGGCGCTCCCGCGGGTCCGGGGACGACATGCTCCCCTCTGGTACCGTCGGCCATGTGGGATATCTCGTCGCTCATCCTTCTGATATTGGGGACGAGTGTGTTGCACACGTAGTCCAGGCTCTTCTCCAGATCCTGGGAGACATTGCCGATGTGCTGTTTCGTGCGTTTAAGATCGTAACCGTCGTTGCGCATCCAGATAAGGAGCTCCATGAGCTCTCTGTCGATCGTATCGACGATGACCGAGTTCGGTTCTCCCGAGGGGCCTATCTCCGAAGGCGATCCTAGTGCCTTTTGGAGATCGATTCCTTTGTTAGATGCGTATGCGTCTCTCAGGGACATGACATCACCGTTGTCGAGACGCATCAGAGAGTAGATCGTCTCGTCGAAGTGATGTTCCTGCGGTATCCTTCCGAGGACATGCAGGTCGGATCTGACCAGCGCATCCTTCACCTCGGAGATGTACTCATGTAGCGGTATGACGTATTCCTCGAAGCCCTCCGCTCTGGGGTCGTTGTCATCGTCGATGCCCAGATCCTTCAGCAGGTTGTTCCTCTTCGCCGTCTCGTAGATGTTGGCGATGGCCTGCTTCCTCCTATCGGGGTTGGAACCCTTGAGCTTCAGGAGGTCCTGCAACTGCACGTTGACCTCGTCCAGTTCCGGATACGAATCTGCGCGTGCCATCGTAGGGGGCATGTGACCTATGACGACGGATTCAATCCTGCGCTTGCACTGTATCCCCTCTCCGGGGTCGTCTATGATGTAAGGGTAGATGTTCGGTATGGCATCGAGAACAACATCGGGATCGCATTTGGCCGATAACCCGACGTTCTTTCCAGGGAGCCATTCTATGCTCCCGTGGGTACCCATGTGGAATATCATGTCTGCCTTGAAGGTGTCCTTCAGCCAGCGGTAGTATGCGAGATACTGGTGCTGAGCGAAGAGCACGGGATCGTGCAGGTTCTGCTCCATCTTGTCCGCCCATCCTCTGAGCGGCTGGTATCCGATGAACACGTTGCCTTTGATGATCCCGGGGATGATGATGTCCTTCCTGTCGACGCATATGGTCCCGGGAGGTTCTCCCCAGTCCTTTTTCATCTGTTCCTGGTCCCATCCGGGGATGCTCATGAACTGTCCTTTGTAGTCGGAATCGTGTACGAGATCAGCGGCCTTCTTTCTTAGCGTCTCCGAGGACATGTTGTCCAGGTCGTTTGTTACGTTGTCCAGTATCTCGTCGATCAGTTCCCTTCCGTCCTTGGGGACGTTGTCGATGACGTATCCTTCCGAAGCGAGGGTGTTCAGGATGCTGGCAACGCTCTCGGGTGTGTCCAATCCCGCAGCGGTACCGATGTTGCCCGAATCCGGACGGGACTGCCAAATGAGGATCGCGACCTTCCTCTCGGATGGTGGTTTCGAATGCAGCGAACCCCAGTTCCTTGCCAGTTTGACTATGTGCTCTATCCTGTCCGGGACGGGGAGGTATCTCGCCGTGCCCTCGGATTTTGATTTGTATGCGATCGGTACGCCGATGATGCATCCCTCCAGTTCCGGATAGAACACGTTCATCTGCATGTCGCGTTTGGACAGACCGATCTTGTCGTCCTCGAAGTCATGGTACGCGTTCTGTACGGCGAGTCCGAAGATCAGCGGGACGTTGAGGTTGTTGCGGTAGAAGTTCCATTCGTCCAGACATCTGTCATGGCCATGGCCGTCTATGGTGAGTCTCGATATGGAGATTATAGCGGATACCAGCGGTCTTCCGTCCTGAGAGAAGTAATCCTTCAGCACTCCGTCTATTCCTTGCTTCAGGTCCTTCGAGAAGCTGGAGCAGAATATGGGGAACGAGTTCATCCCCTGTCTCTCTATCTCTTCGACTATTGCATCCACATGATCCAGGGTGCCGTATACCCAGTTGTTGGAAGGGAACACAAGACCTATGGTCTCCTCCTTCGGATCCAGGGTCCTGATGTAATCGTCCTTGGTGATGTCGTTGTCCATCCCTTTGTGGTAGACTCCGTGGAGCCTGTGTACGACAGGCGGATCTGGATGCTTTGCGGTGAATCCCAGTCTGTTCATCACCCAGAATACGGCATTGCGGTCGTTCTCTGGACATCTGTCCCTGACGTATGCGAACAGTTCCCTGTACTCGTCATCATTGCCTTTGAACAGGGGCCTGGTCATTATGTTGACCTCGGGGTTCCCGGAGAACACCGCGGGATATCCGCGGATGTTCTTCAGAACCTCCTCGTATCTGTCCCAATGATGGAAGCGGTTGATGTCCCCCATGCATCTGAAGAACACGTAATCCGCCTGTTCGGTCCTGCGGACCAGTTCGTGGTACACCAGGACATCCTCATCGGCGTCCTCGCCGTATATGCCGTAGAAGTCCACGTCTATGCCGAGATCATTCCCCAATGTCTCCACCGTATCGCGTAGTTGGTCGGGCTCGTTCTCCAATACGGAGACGAATACCATGCGGAATGTCCTGGTCATATAATCCAAGATAACCGTCCAGATATATCGTTTATCCCTTCTGACCGTTAACGTACCTTCAGATGACAACTTGTACGGACTCGGACTTTATCAATTTCTTTTGTTCGATAATAGACTTTATTATGTCGTTTCCTGATATGCTCTAGCATGGTAAAGAGCGAGATGAAAGAGAGTCTTGCGGAGAAGACGAGGATCTACATCGATGCGCACCCCAGCGTCAAGGACTGTGTGGCAAAGGGGCTCATCAACTACTCCTCTCTGGCCAGGATGATCATGAAGGACATCGATGTCGATAACGAGGAGGCTGTGATGATCGCATGCCGCCGTTACGCGTCGAAGCTCAGCGTGACGACGGATCACGAGCTGAACATCCTGAGGGTCCTGAAGGACAGCAGGCTGGAGATGAGGACTAAGACCTGCATCGTCACCGCTAAGAACGATTGGTCCGTGCTCCACAAGATGGACAATCTGTTCAAGGACCTCTGGAATGAGAACTCGATCATGCAGTGCGTCCAGTCCGCTTCCGCCGTGACCATAATTGCTGACAGGATGCTCAAGGACAGGATCACGGATACGGTCGGGAGGTTCAACATCATCAAGATCAGGGAGAACCTTGTTGAAATTGCTGTGAAGTCCCCGGAGAAGATCGTGGACACCAGCGGAGTCATCGCCTATCTGATCACCAACCTCTCGGATGCCGGTATAAACATCGAGGAGACGGTCAGCTGTCACACCGATACCATATTCATCGTGGACGAGAGCGACATGATCACCGCCTATTCCGTTCTAACCAAATGCATCCAGTCCGCAGAAGCCACGGTAAGGGATTGATCCATTGTCCGAAAAAACCCGTCTGAACAAGTTCATCAGCGAGGCAGGTGTCGCTTCACGTAGGGCCGCCGACAAGCTCATAGAAGAGAGAAGGGTGACCATCAACGGCAGGGTCGCCGTAGTGGGCGACAAGGTGAAAGAGGGAGATATCGTAGCAGTTGACGGGAAGAGGATAGAGAAGGAGGAAGAGGATATCCTCCTCGTGTTCAACAAACCCCGCGGCATAATCTGCACGTCCAACCCGGAGGACAAGGACAACGTCATCGATTACATCGGATACCCAAAGAGGATCTATTCCGTCGGAAGACTGGACAAGGATTCGCAGGGATTGCTGCTGATGACCAATAATGGTGATCTGGCGAACCGCATCATGCGTTCCAGGGGGGAACACGAGAAGGAGTACGTCGTCACAGTGGACAAACCGGTCACCAAGGCATTCATCAAAGGCATGTCCAACGGAGTGCCGATCCTGGAGGATAGGGTCACCAAGAAGTGCTTCGTGGAGATGACCGGAGAATGCGAGTTCAGGATCATTTTGAGACAGGGTCTCAACAGACAGATACGCCGCATGTGCGAGTACTTCGGATACGACGTGGTGAAGCTGGAGAGGGTCAGGATAATGAACATCGAACTCGGTAAACTGAAGGAAGGCCGTTACAGGGACATATCCAAGCAGGAACGCGAGGAGCTGTTCAGGCTGCTGGGGTTATGAGATGACGATGATATGCATTCCAGCGGATCACTTCGAGGATGATGTCATCGAATTGTACGAATCCTCTTTCACACCCATAGAGAAGGTACCGATATCCAACTTGGAGAGGGCAATGGAGAGGGGTGCGGCCCTGGATGTGTTCCGTGACAAGGGAGCACTCATAGGATTCACATACAGCTTCATCGACGACGACAAGATGTTCTTCATCTACTTCGCCACATCGCCGGAGGTCAGGGGCAGAGGATACGGGAAGCGCATCCTGAGGATCATCCGCGAGAAGTATAGCGACAAGAGGATGTTCCTCATCACCGAACCAAAGGACAGGGATGCCCCGGATTACGAGATGAGGGTCAGGCGCCAGAATTACTACCTCCGCAACGGATGCGAGGAGACAGGCGTGAAGATCCTCTCTGATGACGCATGGTTCGACAGCATGTTCATGCAGGGCAGGCTGACGGACCAGGAGATGATCGACATCGTACGCAGGTACGAGGACATCCACAACGGTCGTAGATGATAACTCAATGGTGAGATGAATCCGGCCATTCTCTTTGGAGCTTAGTGACCAGCGTGTTGGTATGACTCCGTGACACTAGCATGTGGGAGAAGCCTTTGGAGACTGTCTCGTATGTGCCGAAATAATTCGCAGATCATTGTCCAACAAGAAACGATTAAATCCGTTCCAAATCATCCATTTTCTGTGACCAAAATCAAGGTATATCTGGACAACTGCAGTTTTACCCGTCCTTACGATGACCAAGACCAGACGCGCATCCATATGGAGACTCTTGCCAAGATGGACATACAGAAGATGATCACTTCAGGAGACGTTCTCCTTGCGGCCTCCGATTATCTGATCAACGAGAATAGCATGAAGAAGGATGAGGACATAAGGAATCACATCTACGATTTCGTCATTAAGAACGTAATTATCTTTGTCAGCGACAGGGACCCTAGATTGGACCCTTTCATCAAAGAGGCCATGGATTCGGGCGTCAAGGATGTAGATTCGGCCCATGTTGCGGCTGCGATCGTTGCGGGATGCGACTACTTTATAACCACTGATGACCGTATACTCAAATACAGGACGGACAGGATCAAGATAGTGACACCCATCCAGTTCGTGACGGAGAATGAGGTGAGATGATGTATACGGAATCAGAATTGCGCATGATCGGAATGAAATGCATTTCCGACCGTCTAGGTCCCGTGGATGCAGAGCGCTTCATAGTCTCTATGAACAGGAACGCCGGCGATTATACTATGGCAAGGAGGGAGATCTTC
>JAFUHJ010000158.1 GCA_017468935.1 Candidatus Methanomethylophilaceae archaeon | reverse complement strand
TGGTCCATCGCATCGAACATCCAGCCTATTCCCACGAGGATCATGATCGTCCATGTGGTTTTCGTCATTGGCAGTGATTCTATGCGTTGTGCGATGGTGGCCATTTCTTACCGGAACGCTTCATCAATGTTGCTGATATAAAATCGTGTCAGTTTCCGGACCATAATTGAAAGGGGGATGTCCGGATGTACCGGACACCCGTTTTCATCTCAGTACAGACTGAATACGCCGAACATGTCCAGAAGTCCGAACACCAGCATGAATGTCAGCAGCACTGGACAGACGTACTTGATCATGATGACGAACGGCTTCTCGAATCTGAACGCCATCCCCCCTTCCTTGATCTCGTCGGTTATGACGGTCACCTTGATGACATATCCTATGAATATACACGTCAGGATCGCGATGATCGGCATCAGGACGGAGTTGGTCAGACTGTCGAAGACTCCGAGCCATCCAGCACCCTGGGAGAACGGTCCGATATCGAAGTACCAGGGGCCGAATCCCATGACCGAGAAGAATCCAAGGAACACAATCAGTATGGTGGAGATGATGATCGATTTCTTTCTCCTGATGGCCTTGAGGTCCACGAACACGGAGATGACTGTCTCCAGAAGGGAGACGGCCGATGTCAGGGCGGCGAACAGCACCAGGAGATAGAATATGGGAGCAACGACGAATCCTCCGGGCATTCCCTCGAATACCTGGGGCAGTGCAACGAACATAAGGCCCATTCCGCTTGAATCCCCGAATCCCATGGTGAATGCCGCAGGGATGATCATGAGTCCTGCGAGAATCGCGACAACGGTATCGATGACACCGATGTTCCTGGCTGAATTCTCGATACTGACGTCCTTCTTCATGTATGATCCGTATGTGATCATGATACCCATGGCCAGGGACATCGAGTAGAAGATCTGGCTGATGGCCCCGAGGAACGTTCCTCCACTGAGTTTCGAGACATCTGGGTTCAGATAGAAGTTGATCCCATCCATGATCCCGTCTATGGCGAAGAATTCGTAGACGGTGATACCTATGATCATGATGAAGAGAGCAGGCATGAGGATCCTGCTGAGCTTCTCGATACCCTTGTCGACACCGATCGCGACGCAGGCCACACAAAGAAGTACGAAGATGACGAACCAGGCGGTCGGATCGCTCATACCGGAGATCTCACCGGTTATGTACTGGCCCCAATAACTGCCGTCAGCCAGTGTTCCGAGTTCACCTGTGGCGGATGTGACGAACCATTTCGTCACCCATCCCCCGATGACACAGTAATAGGGGACGATCAACAGCGGGATCAGTGCCGCGATGACACCGATCCATTTGTACTTCTTGCATAGGTCTCCGAATGCGCTGATACAGGATTTCCCTGTCTTCCTTCCCAATGCGATCTCGGCGATCATTAGGGAGAATCCGAATGTCAATGCAAGAATGATGTAGATGATGACGAAGATTCCCCCACCGTAGTGAGATGTGAGATAGGGGAACCTCCATAGGTTACCGAGTCCGACAGCGGAAGCGGATGCCGCGAAGACGAATCCTATCTTTCCGGTGATCGAGGCTCTGTGTGCAGTCTCAGACATGCTGGTATCGTTGTCAGTATCATAATATAACTAATACTAGCTTATAGTTCGGTATACCGAACAGTCTGGCTATATTTTTCATAAAGGCTAAATGTATATACGGTTAAGTTTCAGGAACAATGTTTCTCGCCTATACAAAAACGAGCTAAACTCGATCCTCTGTAAAGGAAGTTAAGGAGAGACCTTTATAATCTATGAAAGAGATATTGTTCTCGGATGGGATAGCATGGGTTTAGGCTCAGGCAAGATTAGCGAAGGCTCTCGTAGCCTGTTCGGTAGTATTTCGATACCGAACCTGAAATCGTCGGAATTCGCCGGCGTATTGCGCAGTGGGGTAGGTCAGATCACAGACCTAGCCAGAAAGTATACCAGATCAGGGGACACCAGCTCGTTCGCTGAATCGGTGAAGAGCAGGCATGAGAGCACACGCGACCTTGACGTCTATGGTTTCGAAAGGTTCCAATCGGGTGACGATATCGAGGTGTTCGTGCGTGACACGCCTGTAGAGAAGGTGTTCATGGACTCGGAGATCAAGTTCGAGCCCGTCGTATCCGCAGCCACCGAGAAGGAGACCGTGGCACCTATCGAACAGCCCAAAGCGATCGAGGACTACTCGATGGATGCAGAGGAAGTCCCCGTGACCGAGGAGATAGAGGTCCCCGCCCCTGTAGTGGAGCAGCCCAAGATAGAGGAGTTCATGGATCAGCCAGTCATCATCAGGCCCGATATCGTCGATGAGGCTACGGAGACGGAGGAGGTCGACATGTACGTCGGAGAGGCACCTGTTGTCGCTACTGATTTCGAACCCTCTTCCCTGTTCGGGAACATAAGGCGCGGTATGTCCGAGGAAGTCGATACCCATGTGGGATGTGTCGAGGACGGATTCATCAAGGAATCCGCATCCAATGTCACGCTCTATGATTTCGACGCACCTGTCACCGCAGAGGATATCCATGCAGAGGATGCGGCCATCGACGAGATGGAGGAGCTCTCATCCCAGATGGAGCCCGCTCCGGCAGAGGAGAGGCTGATGCTGAGGCCCTATGTACAGAAGATCGAGCCCGAGGAACCTGCCGTATATGTCGAGAGGGCGGTCCCCAAGCTGGAGGACTTCTTCGTCGATCTTCCCGAGAAGACGGAACCCGCACCCGTTGTCGCCGTTGTCCCCGAATGGGATGTGGCAGAGGCGGACGCCGCCGTCTATTCAGATTTCCTATCCATGATCCCGGAGGAGACCACATGGGATGTGGCACCCGTCTGGGAGGTCAGTGATGCCGCTGTCGAAGCTTTCGCGGCATATCAGACCATCAGGCCCGAGTACCCCAAGGCGGCAGTAATTGTGCCAGAATGGGACATCAAGGCCGACGCCTTCGCTGATTACCTTTCATTCATCCCTGAGGAGACAACATGGGATGTGGTACCCGTTTGGGACGTGACCGATGATGCATCGGATGCCTTCGTAGCATTCGGAACCATAAGGCCCGAGTATCCCAAGGCCGTAGCCACCATCCCCGAGTGGGATGTTACCGAGGCCGCAGTAGAGGGATTCGAAGCTTACAGGATGGCAGAGGAAGACTACTTCAGGCAGTCCGCCATGTTCGTCGCGGCTACCGTGTCCAACAACAGGATCGAGATCGATGCGATCGAGAAGAACATATCGGACGCAGTCGCGGCCGTATCCGGAATGACCGGTACATATGCCGAGACCACCGGTGCATCCAAACTCCTGATTCCTGTCAAGAACAACATGGACATCAACCAGGAGAACCTGCAGATCGTTCCCGAGGTACCTGCCGAGAAGAAGATACGCGCAAGTCGCTTCGTGTTCAGGGACGGTAAGCTCCAGAAGATCACCGAGGAGGTCGATCTCAAGGTCGATGCCCCCGTATCCCTGGGTTCATCCACAGTGTCCGAGAAGCAGCCTGAGACCGAGGCCGCAAGGTTGTCGGCAGCGAAGGGACTCGAAGCGATTCCCGCATCCGTTACTCAGATCACAGAGGGAGTGAAGTTCTCCTTCGGTGAGTCCAAGAAAGGATACGGATCCATCAGATTCTCTTTCTGATCAACAGAATGAAACCCCTTACCTTCCAAGCACCTTTCCTACTTCTTTTATAACATCACTCTAATTCAGGCTTCCATGGAGCTACTTCTGCAGGTCCTGTTTACGATGACGGTCATATTCATCATGGCACGTCTAGGTTCGACGATATTCAGTAGATTCGGTCTACCTGGCCTTATTGGAGAGATCCTGATGGGAATAGTCATCGCGAACATAGCTGGAGGAGACTTCATGCGCGATGTTCTCATGATCGACTTCAATTCCGAGGGATTCAAGAGCGAGGTCTACACGGTCATATACATGCTGGCCGAGCTGGGAGTGATATTCCTTCTGTTCTCCGTCGGATTGGAGACGAAGGTGAAGGATCTTCTGGAATCCGGTAAGGCTGCGTTCCTGTGTGCGCTCCTGGGAGTCATACTGCCGTTCGTGGCGGGTCTCGCCCTGGTCCTCGCAGTAGGCGATTATGACATGAATGCAGCGATGTTCATGGGAGCAGCGATGGTGGCGACGTCCGTCGGTATCACTGCGCGTATCATCAAGGATATGAGACTCATGGATGTGAAGGAGTCCCGTATCATCATCGCAGCTGCCGTCATAGACGATGTCCTGGGAATGATCGTCCTGGCGATCGTGCAGGGAATGGCCACCAGCGAGGGCGGGATCGATATCATGGATCTCGTCATCATCATACTCAAGGCAGTGTTGTTCGTGGTCATCGCCATCGGTGCCGCGAAGTATCTGGTGCCCAAGATCTACACCTTCTTCGACAACAGGAAGAGGGCCGCAAGGGCAGCCGGAAAGATCCCTTACACGTACAACAAGCTCATCATCGCGATCATCGTCTGTCTCGGAATGGCCTGTCTCGCAGAGTTCATCGGTCTTGCGGCTATCATCGGTGCCTTCCTCGCAGGAATGCTGTTCGCCGATCATGCATGGGAGTGGGAACTGGAGCACAAGGTGGAAGCGATCACCTCGTTCATGATCTCGTTCTTCTTCGTGAATGTCGGTCTGATGGTCGACATATCGTCACTTACCGATGTGAGCGTCATCATACTCGTTGTCATCGTCATCCTGCTTGCGATGCTGACCAAGTTCGTCGGATGCGGTTTCGGAGCCAAGCTCGGGGACAAGTCCATCGACAAATCATCATTCAGCATCATCGGAGTCGGAATGATGCCTAGAGGAGAGGTCGGAATCATCATCGCCTCCATAGGGCTCAACGCAGGTGTGATGTCCGGCGACCTTTACACAGTAGTGGTCATGATGTCCGTTTTGACTACGATCATCGCACCGCCGATACTGTCTCTGCTCTTCAAGAAGAAGTACACGGAGCAGTACGAGATCGTGCCCGAGGACAGGATCTGAAACAGTAATCTGGCCCGGTGTCCCGTTCGAGACACTGGGTCTTTTTTATTTTATAAAATATTAAGAAAAATTTATATTATAGTAAGGTGGCCTGGAACAATCCTGGCTTGAGTATAGCACGACCTAACTTAAAATGTACATTATTATCCATATATGTAACTTTTATATCAAAATAATTACGTTCTATTTCTAATGTCATTCGATTTCGACTCATTCATCGACGCCGTCTGGGAGTTCGACGACGTCTTCTGGTTCATCCCATTGGTACTGATCGTAGCCTTCGGACTTTACGCCACAGTGAAGTTCGGAGCCGTACAGTTCGTATGGCTCAAGGAGATGTTCAGAGTAACATTCTCCCTTGAGAAGGATGCCAAGAACAAGATCACCCCGTTCCACGTGTTCTGCGTGAGTATGGGTAACCGTATCGGTATCGGTAATATCGCCGGACCGATCACAGCAATCGCACTCGGAGGTCCCGGAGCCATCTTCTGGATGTGGATCTTCGCCACGCTCGGAGGGGCCACGAGTTTCGTGGAGACCACCGTCGGACAGATCTTCAAGGGCAGGGACGAGAACGGGGACTTCATCGGAGGGCCCGCTTATAATGTCGCCAAAGGACTCAACGCAAAGAAGTTTGGAATGGCCATCGCCGTTCTGATGATCGCCGTCTACATCGGGGGATTCGTCCTTTCCGAGATAGTTACGATCTCATCATCATTCTCGGCAGCTTATGATTTCGAGAAGAACACTCTCGTAATCGCATTCATCCTCGCTGTCATCGCAGTCCTTGTCGCAATCGGAGGATTCAGGGGAGTCGCCAATGTATCGGTTCTCATCGTTCCGTTCATGGCATTCGCATGGATCGTCCTTTCCATCGTCGTCATCGCATTGAACATCGACGGAGTCACCGATGCCATCGGAGCCATCTTCACATGTGCCTTCAATGTTCCTTCGGCAGTCGGAGGAGGATTGGGATCCATGATCGTATGGGCGTTGAGGAGAGGAGTCTGGTCCAACGAGGCAGGAGAGGGAACCATCACCAACATCTCCTCGTCCGCTGATGTCCCCCACCCTGTGAAACAGGGTCTCTCCCAGTCCATCGGTGTCCTGTTCGACACCATCATCAGCACCATGACCGCACTGGTCATCCTGACTTTCTTCCACGGCAACTATGATGACATCGTCGGCAAGTACGATTCTTTCGGTGAGAGTGCTCAGGCACTCATGCAGCACGTCATGGAAGCATCCATCGGAGATATCGCACCCACTCTGGTGTTCTTCTTCATGTTCCTGTTCGCCATCACCTGTTTCATGGGAGACTATGTCATAGGAATGAACAACCTGAAGTTCATAACCCAGGACAAGAAGGCGAAGGCCGGACTGATGATCATCACCGTACTCATCGTGTTCTTCTCGGCATACTATGGTTCCGAAGGACTCTACGCCATCATGGATGTCATTCTCGGAGTCGCAGGAATAGTGAACTGTTTCGTCATGTTCAAACTGAGCAAGTATGCATACGAGGCATTCCAGGATTACCGCAAGCAGAAGGCCGAAGGTATCAAGGAACCCGTCTTCCATAAGAGTGCCCTCTCGGATCCGTCTGGAGTAACAGAGTGGGATGACTGAGTAAAACGCTACCAGCTCCGGGTCCCACGGCGGACCTGGAGCAATAATTCTAATCACGATTGAAGAATGGATGCAATCCGACACAGCATCCGCTATGTATCGACCAATTCAGAGTGTGTTCACAGTATCGACTGGAACAGAGTACAGATGCAACGATAGGTTGGAGTTATACTCAGAGGGAGAAGAAGGTCGTAGCGATCTCTACGATGACGATGACTGCGATAGCGATGCCGATCACTGCGTAGGGGCTGACCTTGAGACCCTTCTCGTTCTCGACGTCGAAGTACCTCATCAGACCTGCAGAGGACTGGAAACCGCTGTCGTTCTTTTTTGCCATGTCCATGCGAATTAAGGAAGACTATAAAAAAGATGCTATGGCCGAGTCGATGCCCTATTTACGCGACCGAAATCCATTTTTATTATACATATATGGAGGACCTGATTAGAATGCATTGGGCAGATGTCATCGCACAGGAAGTGGCCGATACATGCGAGCACCCGTTGATCGCAACAGGTATCAGCCCCACGGGGATCATCCACGTAGGAAGTCTCAGAGAAGCAATCACCGGAGAATCGATCCGCAGCGCCGTAGCATCCAAGGGAAAGGATGTCAGGCTCATCTACCTCATCGATTCCTTCGACCCCCTCAGGAAGAGGTACGAGTTCCTTCCCGAGGAGTACGAGAAGTACGTCGGAATGCCGATCTGCATGATCCCTTGTCCGTGTGGAAAGCACGACAACTACGCCCATCACTTCATCCAGCCCTTCCTGGATGCTGTCGATTCCCTCGAGGTCCACTGCGAGATCGTTTGGACGCATGAACTCTACGCAAAGGGAGAGTTCGCGAAGTGGATCGACATGACGATCAACAAGAGGCAGGAGGTCATACAGATCCTCCATGAAGTCACAGGAAAGGATGCAGATCCCAACTTCTCGCCCTACGACCCGCTCTGCCCTGACTGTGGTCGTTTCTGCAAGGCGAACTACGACACTTACGAGTTCCCCAACCTGGAATACAGCTGTAAATGCGGATCCCACGGCAAGATCGACATCAGGAAGATGGAGGGTAAGCTCAAGTGGAGGCTCGAGTGGCCCGCCAAGTGGATGATCTTTGGAACATCTGCCGAACCCTTCGGAAAGGACCATGCGGCGGCCGGAGGATCCTACGATTCCGGAAAGAGGATCGTATCCGAGATCTTCGGCGGAAAGGCCCCCTATCCGATTCCTTACGAGTTCGTCCAGCTCAAGTCCGGAGGACAGATCGTGCAGATGCACAAATCCCTGGGAAGCGCTGTGACGGGTCTCGACGCCATCAACATGACCCCTCCTGAGGTCCTCAACTACCTGTTCCTCAGGTCACAGCCCAACAGGGCCATCGATTACGATTACGGAATGGGTCTCCTCGACATGGCCGACGAGTATGATAGGATGGAGAGGGCATACTTCTCCAACGAGTTCACAGAGGCTGAGGAGAACAACGTGGCAGCCTACGTCATCGCACAGCACAACCATGTTCCCGAACAGCTTCCCCTGCAGATCTCCTACAGACATCTGGTTAACGTGGTCCAGATGACCAAGGACTTCGACGGCGTCATGCAGGTGCTCGGAAGGACCGAGGACATGTCCAAGGCCACTGACTTCGACATCAAGAGGCTTCAGGTCAGGGTGGATTGCATCAGATTCTGGCTGGCCAACTTCGCTCCAGAGAACGTGAAGTTCTCCATACAGGAAGCCGTTCCAGCGAACATCGAGCTCAGCGCCGACGAGAAGGCATACTTCAAGGCACTCGCGGCCCTGTTCAAGGACATCGAGTGGAATGCCGAGCAGATCAACGCCGCTGTAACGGATGCGGCCAAAGACGGCATCGGTAACAAGGGTGCATTCAAGGCGATGTACAAGATCCTCATCGGAAAGAACATGGGTCCGAGGCTCAGCCCGTTCCTCGCGAGCATGGACAGGCAGTTCGTCCTCGACAGGCTCGAGCAGGCAGCTCAGTGACACTCATCGTTTTATCGGTGTAAAGGGATGGGGGAGCATGGATCCGAGCGATATCGTACCGAATATGACGGTCGTAGGTATAGCCGTGACCGTAATATCGTTCTTAGCGTACGTCTTCGCTCCTAATCCTCTCTTCCTGGGTTTCTTCGCGCTCGGAATAGTCCTGATGGTCGTAGGATACACGCTCGTCATCTATCTGAACAAGAAGACCGAGGAAGCGATAGAGGCCAAACAGCTGGAGCTAGACGAGAGGGGGTACATCATGTCCCTCGACGAATCCTATGTCCCCTATCAGGATGAGGCGACCATAGAGATACTGGAGTGATCATTGTGGCCGCGCTGAACGCCCACATCCTGTACCTTCTTTTCGATTCGGCCAATATGCACAGGTGGAACGACCATCTCAGGCCGGTCGACTTGACGGAGATGGACAAGCAGGCCCATAAGGCAGCGATCTCGTGGGTCCTTGGGAAATACGAGGAGAAGGCAGGCAACACGGTGGATTGGCGCAGGCTCATCGAACATCAGATGTTCTCGTTCATCCAGCGTTCCGTTCTGACAGACCTGAAACCGCAGGTCTTCCACAAGATATCCCAGGACAGGAGGGATGAGGTCAACGCTTTCGTGATATCCGAGTTCGACAGGCTCGTCCCGGATTCGGACCCTACGTTCAAGAAGAGGTTCATCGACTATCTTGGAATGGACAACAGGTCCCGCGAGGATGACATAGTCCGCGCCGCACATTATCTGGCCACC
>JAFUHJ010000014.1 GCA_017468935.1 Candidatus Methanomethylophilaceae archaeon | reverse complement strand
GGGGCGATCATTCCGCTTCCCTTACAGATGGCTCCGATGTACACCAGAGTACCGTCTGTGAGTCTCACACGTACGGCGCATTCCTTCTTGATCGTATCCGTGGTCATTATGGCCTCTGCAAGGTTGGCATCTGCCTGACGACCGTTGAAAAGCTCTCTGGCTGCACGGGATATACCGTAACGGATCTTGTGCATGTCCATGAAACGTCCGATGAGTCCGGTGGACATCACACCTACATTCAGGGGGTCCAATCCGAGCTCGTTGGCCGTGACCTTCTTCATCTCCAGGGCATCCTCGATACCGCGGCGTCCGGTCAGCGCATTCGCGTTCCCGCTGTTGACGACGACCGCCTGCAGCTTCTCCGCATTCTCCTTCATCATCACCTGCACGGGTGCCGCCTTGACGTTGTTGCTCGTGTATCCGACACATGCGGTCGCAGGTGTCTCCGAGTACAGCAATGCCAGGTCAAGGGAGCGGTACTTCACTCCGCTGTGCACTCCGGCCGCTTTGAATCCCTGAGGAGTGGTGACTCCTCCATCGATTACCTCTACCATATTTCAGACCCCCAATCCGGGTATGTTCAATCCTGTCTTCTCATCCAGATTGAGCATCAGGTTCATGCACTGTACTGCCTGCCCCGATGCACCTTTGACCAGGTTGTCCAGGACTCCGAAGGAGACGACCTTGTCCCCCAGCACCTTGGACGATACCTGTGCGTGGTTGGATGCGACCACTGCGCGTATCGACGGCTCGGGGACGTAATGTACGAACGTCTCCTTGCCGTACTGCTTATCGTAAATCCTATCCACATCTTCCTGTGCCAGGTCCTTCTTCACGCTGAAGTAGCATGAGGAAAGTATCCCACGCACTATGGGGAGCAGCTGAGGTACGAATGTCACCTTGGTGTGGGAACCGGCGAACCTGTCCACGGCCATCTCTATCTCTGGAGTATGGCGGTGCTTACCCACGCTGTATGGGATGATCGTCTCTCCGCATGTGGAATGATGCGTCCTCTCAGTAGGGACCATTCCCGCACCGGACGTTCCGGACTTCGCATCGACTATTATGTCCTCGGCAACGACACCCGCCTTGAGGAGGGGTCCGCATGCCAGGATGATCGATGTGGCATAGCATCCGGGGTTGGCCACCAGATCGGCTCCCCTGATCTCGTCGCGGAAGAACTCCGGCAGACCGTAGACTGCCTTCTGGAGATTGTCGACATCCGTGTGCTCGTGCCCGTACCATTTCTCGTAAACGGGAACATCATGGAGACGGTAATCACCTGAGAGATCGATGCATTTGATCCCCTGTTCCATCAGTGACGGGACCTCCTTCATGGCCACACCGTGCGGCATGGCGACGAACACGAAATCCAGATCCTTGGTCTCGGATATGCTCTCGGTGAACTCCAGATCCCCCACGTATCCCTTCAGGTATGAGTGCACCGAATCCACCCTCTTTCCTGCGTTCTGACGGGATGTGAGGGCAGCGATCTCCACATCGGGATGAGTGCACAGTATGCGGGACAACTCCCCGCCCGTGTATCCGGTTCCACCGATTATTCCGACTTTCACCATCTTCTCTGGCTCCTATGGATTATGGATGGCCCATGTTTTCCCCTTTATTAAGAATGATGTTCGATATCGAACAAAAATGTAAAATGATGAACACGAGGTCGTTTACATGCAATGACCGATTGAACACGGACAACAATCCGGACAGTTCTAGTCCCGCAGCATCCGTTCCAACTTTGCCGACTCATGCGCGACATTATTTAAGAATGAGAAGACATCAGTCGCTTGGTTAGCATGGCAGTAGCGAAGAAAACCACAACGAAGAAAGCTAGCGCAGCCAAAACAGTCAAATCGACCCCCGCGAAGGTGGCCAGGGACAAGGTCGTCCTCGCCTACTCCGGAGGTCTCGACACATCAGTTGACATTCACTGGCTCCAGGAGAACTACAACGTCGACGTCATCGCCATCGCGGTCAACGTCGGTCAGCCTCCCAGCAAGGACGACATCGTCGCCCGTGCGATCAGAAACGGAGCGATCAAAGCGGACTTCATCGATGTCAGGAAGGAATTCGTGGAGGATTACATCTGGCCCGCACTCAAGGCGAATGCCATGTATCAGAACGTCTATCCCCTGAGCACGGCAGTCGCGAGACCCCGCAT
>JAFUHJ010000157.1 GCA_017468935.1 Candidatus Methanomethylophilaceae archaeon | reverse complement strand
CATCCAGACCTTTGCATGATTTGGAGATAACCAGTTCGGAGATGTCGACATTCCCGTTCTTGACACTCTGGATGGTGCTCTTCACCATCGAAAGGGCCTCGTCGTTCTTCTCTGCGAGGATCATCTCGAAGAGGTCGGTGAGCATCCTGCTCTGCAGGTCGAACGAATCCGATCTCCTGATCTCGTATCCCCTTACCAGCAGTTCGTCTGAGACCTGCGGCCATACGATCTTCCCGACATATCTCTTCTTCATCCCGTGGGTGAACATGGGTTCCAGCAGTTTCTCGAACTCCAAAGTCCCTCCTTCCACGGAGAATCTCTCTGCCATCTTGTTCCCGAACTCTATCGACCCTTCAAGGTTCTCCACCGGCGACTGCATGAATATCGAGTCGGTATCCGAGTAGATCACATGGATACCCTCTGATTCCACCTGATTGATGATACCGATGGTATTGGCCCTTGCGAATGCGGTGATGGCCGCTCCGATGCTCTTATCGGTGAATCTGTAGAATGTGGATGCGAACACGCCGTAGAATGTGTTCATCAGCACCTTGACCGCAGCCTGAAGACCGTCGTAATAGTTCTTCTCGTGAGGGTCCTGTGTCTGCTTCATCAGCTTCTTGATCCTGTCCCTCTCGGCCATAAGGTCCTCGAGGATCCTCGGAAGGAGTCCCTCTCTTCTTTCCTTGGACATGAACCTGGCCCCTGAGGGACTGATTATCTCACCGTCATCGCACAACGTTGTGAAGCAGATGTTCTTCGCTATGATGAGCGAGGGGTACATTGATTTGAAATCCTCCACGCAGACCCAATGGTAGAGTCCGGGTTTCATGCTGTGAACGTATCCACCTTCGATCTGATCCGCACCTGCGATCCTCGCACCCATCTGTGGGACGGCCACCTTGTTCCTGTCGGCCGCACGGATGAGCAGCGAATCTGACAGCTGTGAGGAACCTGAGGTCATGACGTCCTCGATCGTGAGTTTGGACACGGCTGCCAGATCCATGTCGGTACGGAGTGTGTCCACCTCGAGCAGGATGCGGAGTGCCAGCT
Source organism: Candidatus Methanomethylophilaceae archaeon (assembly GCA_017468935.1). Lineage (GTDB taxonomy): Archaea > Thermoplasmatota > Thermoplasmata > Methanomassiliicoccales > Methanomethylophilaceae > Methanoprimaticola. The sequence continues at coordinate 815 of JAFUHJ010000157.1, read as the reverse complement.
CGGCATCCTTGAAACAGTATTTGATGACCTTCTCCCTGTTGTTCGCCCATTCGGAGTCCATGTATTTTGGGTCCACATCCAGTTTCTGCTCACCGAGCAGCATCATGGATACTGCGTTGAGCGTCTCCTGTTTTGGGCGGAGCTTCATCTTGACGGCCCACCACGCGTCGCATACGAGACGTCCCTTCACGCGCCAGAAGCGGTCGCTCACGAGTCTCGGCTGACTGCCATCCCTTCCCCATGGCAGAGCATCCTTCATACGGCGGGCCTTGGAACGGTCCATGATCTTGCGTATGTCGTAATTGTCGATGTTGTAACCTGTGATGACATCGGGATCCTCTTTGAGGATGAGCTCGGCGAAACCGTTGATTATCTCGGCCTCATCACCAACCAATGCCTGACAGTTCCGTATCTCATCGCCGTCCTTCACTACCGAGCAGATGGTGTAGATGAACTCGTGCTCGACGGAGTTCTCGATATCGAACGACAGCACCTTCAGACCTGGGTCGAACGGATCGATGTTCTCGAAGGAATCCATCCTCACGGTGATATCCGTATGATAGCCTTTGTCGACGGTCTCGCCGGTGACCCTGATGCATGCACCCATGTCCTTGTCGTAGAAGAAGCGATGCTGGAACGAGATGTCCGCGGACAGCACCTTGTATCCCTTCCTTTGGAACCTCGTCCTGTATTCGGATATCTTCCAGGGGCTCTTTATGGTGACCTTCAGGACCTCGTGCATCTCGGATTTGTACAGGAGTCTGTCATGTTCCACGGAGATGACTTCGGAATCCTCCTTGAGCTGTTGCTCCAGT
>JAFUHJ010000156.1 GCA_017468935.1 Candidatus Methanomethylophilaceae archaeon | reverse complement strand
GTTGTAATAGACCGAATCACCGGGTTCGAGGTCGTAGAAGTGTCCGTTGTGGACGAACCTCATGGTCCCTTCTAGGACGTAATCGAACTCGTTACCGTCGTGGGCCGACAGATGGACATTCTGATCGTTGTCTCCCTCGATATAGGGTGCGAATACCACGAATGTCTCCGAAAGCCTCTTGTCCAGTGTGTAACCCAGATGGTGGTACTCGAATCCCAGACGTCTCTTTATTGGCAATCCCTTACCATTCTTGACGAACGTGCAGTCCATCAGATGGGGCTTCACACCGGTGAGCAGCTCGACCATGTCGATACCGCATCTCTCTGCGATCTTGTACAGGAAAGTGAATGAGAAATCCATCTCTCCGGACTCATACACCAGATATTCCTCAGGCGTCTTACCGACGACTGCGGCCATCTCTTCCACGGAGATGTCACACATCTCACGCATTGCCTTCACACGCTCCGCTACCTCTGCTATAATTGGTTCCATTTTCTTCACCTCATGCGTCAGGCCAAAGCTTGTGGGCCATCTCCCTGAGTTCGTACTTTAGGATCTTCCCCGCAGCGTTCATGGGGAAATCATCCACGAAGGCCACATACTTGGGGGTCTTGTACCATGCAATCTTGTTACGGCAGAAATCAATGATGTCCTGCTCAGTTGTATCCTCATATCCAGGATGCTTGACGACGAACGCACCCGGCTGCTCGCCGTACTTCTGACTGGGGACCCCTACGACCTGCACGTCCTTGATGGCGGGACAGCTGTACAGGAAGTCCTCGACCTCCTTGGGGTAGATGTTCTCCCCTCCGCGGATGATCATATCCTTGATTCTTCCGGTGACGTAGAAGTATCCGTCCGAATCCCTGTATCCGAGGTCTCCCGAGTGGAGGTATCCGTTCTGGTCGATGACCTTGGCGGTCTCCTCGGGCATCTTGTAGTAACCCTTCATGACGTTGAATCCCTTACAGCAGAATTCACCGATCACTCCGTCGGGACAGGGCTCGTAGGTTTCCGGATCCAGGATGACTGTGTCCACTCCGGGGAGCTTCTTACCGACCGATGAGCACTTCTTCTCCAGTGAAGGTTCGTCATACCTCGTCTGCGTCATTCCGGGCGAGGCCTCGGTGAGTCCGTAAACGATGGTGATCTCCTTCATATTCATCTTGTCGACGACCTCTTCCATCGCCGAGATGGGACAGGGGGAACCTGCCATGATTCCGGTCCTCAGGGACGAGAAATCGAACTTGCTGAACAGCTTGTGGTTCAGGATATTGATGAACATGGTGGGCACACCGTACACGGATGTGCACTTCTCCTCCTCGATGGTTGTCATGACCTTGATCGGGTCGAACACCTCGCAGAAGCACATGGTGACTCCGTGGTTGATGCATGCCATTACCCCCAGAACGCAGCCGAAGCAATGGAACAGGGGCACGTTGAGGCACAGACGGTCGGTGGGACCGTAGTTCATGTTGGCTCCCAGCCAGTAACCGTCGTTGGCGATGTTGAAATGCGTGAGCATGACACCCTTGGGGAATCCTGTGGTCCCGGATGTGTATTGCATCATGGTGACGTCATGGACATCCACAGAGTTCTTCCTCTTCTCGTAGTCCTTATCGGATACCATGACCGCAAGAGATTTGACCTCACTCATGGAATACATTCCGCGGTGCTTTACGGGCCCCAGGAATATGACCTTCTTGAGGTAGGGGTACGTCTCGCTGTGGAAGTTCTCCCTGGGCTGGGTGAGGAGCTCGGGTACGAGATCGTAAACCGTCTGGACATAGTCGGTGTCCCTGACACCGTCTATGAGGAAAAGGACATCCATATCCGACTGCTTGAGCACATAATCCAGTTCTTTCGACTGATAATTGGTGTTGATCGTCAGGAGGATGGCACCGATCTTCGCGGTAGCGAACATCAGGGTGATCCAATCCGGGACGTTCGTTGCCCAGACAGCGACCTTCATGCCCTTCTCAACACCCATCGCCATGAGACCTTTCGCTACACGGTCGACCTCTACTCCCCATTCCTTCCAGGAAAGACGAAGCTCCCTGTCGACGTACACGATCGCATCATTGTCCGGGTAATTCCTTATGCACTTGTCGAGAAGGTCTCCTAACCTCTCGTCGCTAGTGATGTTCTGCCTTGGAACACAGACCATTCTATCACCTCAGAGAGGGGTGTAGAGGACCGCGTATATCTCCGCAGGTCCGTCTATTGCCCCCACGTAATGGGGGACTACTGAGTTGTAATACGCGCTGTCTCCGGGTTCGAGGATCCTCTTCTCCTTTCCATAGACGAACAGGATCTTTCCTGTCATGACCACGATGAACTCCTCTCCCTCGTGGGAGCTGAGCTCCGGCATGTCCTCTTCTCCGACCTTGATGAACATGGGTTCCATGTGCCTGTCGGTCTTTCCCTTTCCGAGAGGGTAGTAGGTGTAATCCCCCTTGTCTCCATGGGAGGATGCTTCCTCTTCCCTGTCAGCGAGCTTTACTACGATCGGGTCGGGATTGAACTGATCATCAGTGAAGGTACCGACCCTCTGGCCGAGAGCACGGGAAAGCCTAATCAAAGAGCCGATAGGTGGATATGCAATGCCCTCTTCGTACTCCTTAATGGTCTGCAAACTAATACCAGAGTTGACTGCGAGCTCTTCCTGAGAGAGCCCCATCTGTTCTCTGTATTTGCAGATTCTCTTTCCTACTTTGTTCATGTCGGCCATAATTTTGCCTCGTTTACCCGTAATATGATTATATAAAAAATATTTCGGAGCTACGTACTGTTTTTTAATCGGCTTCGAATAATGTGGGTCTATGCAATGCCTTGTGAAAAGGGTCACCGTCGTGTGCGGTCACTACGGGGTGGGGAAGACCAACCTCTCAATAAATCTGGCTTTAGATGCGGCCAAATAGGGGAGGAAGGTCACTCTGATCGACATGGATGTCGTCAACCCTTACTTCAGGTCTTCAGACTATGCTGACATCCTGACGGAATCTGGTGTACGCGTGCTGGGGCCCAACTTCGCGAATTCCAATCTGGATACACCTTCGTTGCCGGCGGCCATCGGTGATGCCATCACCGACGGGGAATGCGTGATACTGGATGTCGGGGGAGATGACGCCGGTGCCACTGCACTAGGGGTCTACAACAGACAGCTCCTGCAATCCGATCCGGACGTCATGTATGTGATAAACAGATACCGCTCACAGACCACTGCACCTGAAGAAGCCGTGGAGATCCTCCGCGAGATAGAGAAGATGGCTCGCATAAAGGCCACATGCATTGCCAACAATTCGCATCTGAAGGGACTCACGACCGAGGAGACTGTGACCGGGTCGCTAGAATTTGCCGATAAGGTATCCGAACTGACGGGACTGCCCATCAGATTCAATACGGCTCCAGCCGGTGTCGTCCCATTAAATAAAATACCACTATTATACCAAATAGGCGTCCAAGTTAAGGCGCCCTGGGAACAGGCAGGTAATTGAGTTGCCCAAGGTAATCGTTAACAATGAGAGATGCAAGGGATGCGAGATGTGCGTCATCGCTTGCCCCAAGGAGATCCTTGCTCTGGATCATTCCATCACGAACAACAAAGGATATCACCCCGCCCACATAACGGACGAGTCCAAGTGCATAGGATGTGGTTCATGCACGATCATGTGCCCCGACTGCGCTATCAGAGTGGAGGTAGAGTGAGATGGCAGAAAAGGTCCTTATGAAAGGGAACGAGGCCATCGCCGAGGCCGCCATTGCGGCAGGCTGCAGGCACTTCTTCGGATATCCTATCACGCCTCAGACGGAGGTCGCGGCATACATGTCCAAGCGTATGCCCAAGATTGGAGGGGTTTATCTCCAGGCAGAATCAGAGGTGGCATCCATCAACATGGTACTCGGAGCCGGAGCGGCAGGAGTCAGGGTCATGACATCCACCTCATCCCCGGGAATCAGTCTGATGTCCGAGGGAATCTCATACATCGCCGGATCCGATGTCCCCTGCCTCATCGTCAACGTCGAGAGAGGAGGACCCGGTCTCGGAGGTATCCAGCCTTCTCAGTCCGATTACTTCCAGGCTACCAAGGCCACAGGCCACGGGGACTTCCACATGCTCGTCTTCGCACCCTCCACGGTGCAGGAGACGGTGGACCTGATCTCCGACGCCTTCGACCTCGGTGACAAATACAGGATGCCCACGATGATCCTTTCTGACGGTCTTCTCGGGCAGATGATGGAACCCGTCATCCTCCCTGAGCACAAGGAGCCCACCGACGATAAGGACTGGGCGGCCAAAGGACACCAGGGCAAGAGGGCACACAACGTGGTCAACTCGCTGTACATCGACCCCAAGGAACTCGAGGACCTCAACTTCAAGAGGTTCGAGAAGTACAAGCACATCATGGAGACCGAACAGAGGGCCGAGGAATACCTCGTCAACGACGCGGACATAATAATCGTCGCGTTCGGAGCCTCTTCCAGGATATCGCACTCTGCAGTGGATATGGCAAGGAAGCAGGGCATCAAGGCCGGTCTCATCAGGCCTATCACCCTCTGGCCATTCCCCGAGAAATTCATCAAAAAACATGTCGGACACGCCAAAGCGTTCCTTTCCGTCGAGATGAACATGGGACAGATGGTCGAGGATGTCAAACTGACAGTGAAGGACGAGAAACCCGTCCACTTCTTCGGACGCACCGGAGGAATGGTCCCCACACCCAAAGAGGTTCTCGAACAGATAATCAAGATCAACGGAGGCGAATGCTGATGTCCAAAGTTATGGGAGAGAGACCCAAGGCGCTGCTCGATGTCCCTCTGCACTACTGTCCTGGATGCACTCACGGAATCGTGCACAGGCTTGTAGCCGAGGTCATCGACGAACTCGGTATCGAGGGTAAGACCGTAGGAGTGGCCTCGGTCGGATGCTCGGTTTTCACATACAACTACTTCGGATGCGACATGGTCCAGGCACCCCACGGACGTGCGCCCGCTGTCGCGACCGGTGTCAAGAGGGCGAGACCCGAGGACGTCGTCTTCACCTATCAGGGGGACGGAGACCTTGCCGCCATCGGGATGGGAGAGACCGTTCACGCGGCGGCCAGAGGAGAGAACATCGTCGCGATCTTCATCAACAACGCTATCTACGGAATGACCGGAGGACAGATGGCACCCACCACCCTGCCGGGACAGGTCACCCAGACCACACCGTACGGAAGGGACACCAGCGTTGCGGGTACCCCCATCAGGGTCTGCGAACTGCTCTCATCGGTGAAGGGTGTCGCACTCGCACAGCGTGTGACCGTCGACAGCGTGAAGAACGTCAAGGCCGCCAAGAAGGCGATCAAGAAAGCGTTCGAATACCAGATGGCAGGCAAAGGATACTGTATCGTGGAGGTCGTCTCGACATGCCCCACCAACTGGGGAATGTCACCCGCAGAGTCACTCCAGTGGCTCAGGGACAACATGCTTCCGTACTACCCGCTCGGAGTCTACAAGGACGTCGGTGAAGAGGAGGCGAAGGAATGACCGACATGAACATCCTGCTCGCCGGATTCGGAGGACAGGGTATCCTGTTCACCGGAAAGGTCATCGCCTACTCAGGACTCATGGAGGGCAAGGAGGTATCATGGCTCCCGTCCTACGGTCCCGAGATGCGCGGAGGGACCGCAAACTGCAGCGTCTGTCTTTCGGATGCCGCCATAGGTTCCCCTCTGGTCACCAACCCGGATGTCCTCGTTGCTATGAACCTGCCGTCACTGGACAAGTTCGAGAACGATGTGGTCCCTGGAGGGCTCATCATCGTCGACAGTTCGATCATCAAGAAGAAGGTCGAGCGCACTGACGTGAAGACCATCTACATCCCTGCATCGGAGATCGCGGAGAACGCAGGCATCAAGGGTGCCGCCAACATGGTCATCCTCGGAAAGCTGTTCAAGGAGACCAACTTCTGTACTCCCGATAACCTCGACAAGGGACTCCAGAAGACCATCCCTGCGAAGAAGATGGATCTGCTGGACAAGAACAGGCTCTGTATCAAACTGGGTACGGAGAACTGAGAATAAACAAGGCGGTCGGGTCGTCCCGACCGCCGTTTCATGTTTCTATAATCACATCTTGTGATCAGACAGATGCTTCTTCAGAGCATCCACATAGAGTTCCGGAGCAATCGTGTGACCTTCTCCGGGGAGCTCGATGTATCTGCAATCGGGGATGGAATCACCGATCGCCCTTCCTTTGATAGGCTCAACCATGATGTCCTTTCCTCCGTGTACCACCAGGGAGGGTACCTTGATGTCCTTCGTCTTGTCGGTGGTATCGAACTTGTCCATGGAGATCATCTGCTTGTAGACCTCTTCAGGCTTCTCGGGGTGCTTAGGAACAGGCATTATGATTCCTTTCTTCTCCAGCATCTCGAAAGTGGTCTCGGGGAAACAGAATGCATTGAGGACCATGTTGACCTCATCCATGGTGCACCTTCCCTCCTTTGCGGCGGTCGCGATCATATACATGAAATATGCTGACCTGTGGGGCCTGAACTGGTACGACGATACCAACGTGAGCGTCTGAAGTCTCTCGCCGTGTCTTATCGCAAGGGATTGTGCGATCTGTGAACCCATGGACCATCCGACGATGTGTGCTTTGTAGATGTGGAGATAATCCATCAGATGGATGATATCATCCGCCATCGTATCGATCTGGATATCCCCCTTGTACTCTGTCTGGCCGACCCCTCTGTTGTCGAGAGTGATCACCCTGTAGCCTTTCAGCAACGGGACCATTCCCTTCCAGAAACGGTGATTGGCACCGATACCGGCGATGAGGATGACGGGCTCTCCGGAGCCTTCCTCCTCGTAGTACATCTTAACATCCTGAAGTTCGGCGAACATGCCCCTTCATCCCTCGCATCGGATAAAAAGCATTCAGAGGATACTTAGCATCACGTCAATGCTTCCGCCTATCGAAACAGGGATGGTCCTGGAGTCCTGCGAAGTGTAATAATCATATTCGGCCCCGATGGATCCGGACAAATCCCCGTATTTAAATGACAAATGATATCTGTTCACTCCGAAGACCGTGTCCAGTATGCTTTTGAGATAATCGTCCACGTCCGTCTCCTGTGTAAGAGACAGGGCCATGAGATCCGACAGATACACAAGTGAATCGTCCTCTATCCCGGTGAGATCCGATATCCTCACCTCTATGCCGCCGATATCTCTCAGGACATCATCCGGACCGATGTCCGGTCCGCGATCCGCCTGATTGTACGTGACCGTGACCGATATCGCCATCATCATCACTATCATGAAGACCATGGTATCGATGAATGCGGTCATACCCTTCCTGTTCAGGCGAATGCCCTCACCTCCACTATCGTCGGTAGAGTCCTGCCGTTAGCGTATCCTTCCAACGTCAGGAACGTCCTGCGGTATTCCGCATCCGATATCTCTCCGATATCCGTCTCCTCCGCGTATTGGAAGAAAGGAGCGGATACCGTGATCGACATCCCCTTCAGACCCTTGTTGAACACGTACATGTAAGCGTATGAATCCGATATCCTGGGGCCATCGGCAGTCTCCTCGATGAGCAGTTCCGCATCAAGTTCCTCCAACGGTGAATTTGCAGATATTGCGGTCGATGCGACGAACACTACGTAGAGCCCTATCACTATCACAACGGCCATCAGGGATACCATGGACTCCATGAAGCCCATGTCCCCGCGTACATTCCTGATCATGAACAGGATTTCGTCCGATCAGGGATTTAAAGATGGGATACTGCGGTCAACAAAACACGGTATCTTGATCACACCTTACGGGCGTACAGGCCGCGCGTGGTCATACCGCCACACATCTCCTTGAGTCTGGCCTTCATCTTGTCAGTGGGATTCCTGCAGACCTCTCCGACCGTCTTTACGACCGTAGCGGGCCTCTTCCTGAGATCAAGACCTATGGATGATACACCAGAACGGCTGAGCTCGGGCACAAGGTCCAAAAGATCGAGATCGACCGAATTAAGGATGTGCGTGAATCCCCTGCTGTCCTTGTAGACGGGGAATGAGGCCCCGGTCTCGTCCGTTAGGGAACCTGTCTCCGCCCCGGGATCCCTGGTGTACATGAGTTCCGTCCTTCCGAATGCCATCACCTCGGTCCTGCCGGGATAGTATGCCATGAGGTTGGACACCTCGTTCCTGGACAGTTCCACCGACAGGGTGGTCTGATAGAGGTCCAGCGGGAATGAGGAGTTGAACATGTTCAGCAGGTTGCTCCCGTATATCCTGGGGGCACCTTTGCATGCCCTGTATTGGCCGGGGTTGTTGACCATGACAGGGCGGTCGTTGAAGGCGAACTCATCCAGACCGTCGAACCTGGGCAGCAATGCAACACATTCCGTATCGCCGGCTGCCTCTATCGCCTCGTCCAGCTTGTCCATGTTGTCGAAATAGATCCTGTCAGCGTAGGGCAGAGCGGCCTCGAGACCTTTGAGCGAATTTACATAGAAAGAGAACTCCGGCCTCTCGTTCCTCAGGGGTTGCTTGTCCATCTTGATATGGACCGGCTCCCTTTCCGTCTCCCCTCTGAACCTGGGGGTGTTGTCCAGATCGTTCTTGATGACATCGATACGGGGGTCGTATGTACGGTATATCTCGTACTTCCCGTCCGGGATCTTGAAAGGGATGTGAATCGGATCCAGGTCCATGACCTTGAATCCTCCGATCTTCTCGTCCCCTTTGAATATGGAAAGGCCGTCCTTCAGTCCGACAGGTTCGTCGAACTCAGAAACTATGGTCCTGTCCCTGATCTTGACATCGGCGATGTAGAATCCCCTATTGTCCGGATACAGTGACTGCACCGGAGAGATGACCCCGCCGAGGTATCCAGAGCATGTACCTCTGTTGAATACCGTCCTGAGTAGCTCAAGGGTCTCATCCAGTTCCTCCCCTTTCTCCCCTTTTACCGCCATCGAATAGGCCTTGGAAGCGAGATATGTGTAAGGAGGGGACCTCATGCGCCCCTCGATCTTCAGGGATGTAACGCCAATATCGGAAAGGCCCTTCAGATAATCCATTCCGTAGATATCCGCGCAGCTCATGAAGTATCCCTGCTCGCCGTTGCGCTCGTAACGCTTCCTGCAGGGCTGTGCACAGGAGCCCCTGTTACCGCTGCGTCCGCCGATGAAACTCGACAGGAGACATCCTCCGGACATGCAGTAGCATAATGCACCCTGGATGAATACCTCGGTCTCTATCGGCGATTCGGGGATTATCTGCGACAGTTCCTCCATCGTGAGCTCCCTTACAAGGACGACTCTGTCCAGACCGTACTCGGAGCACCATTTGATGCCTTCCAGGGAATGGATCTGCATCTGCGTGGAGGCATGCTTGGCGATATCTATGTTGGTCAGATGTTTCAATAGACCTAGATCCTGGATGATGATGGCATCCGCGTCGATATCCTTCAGGAACCTGACGAAGGAGACCGCCTCCTCCATCTCTGAGTTCTTGATCAGCGTATTGACTGTGACGTGAACCTTCACACCGTGGTCGTGAGCGTAAGCTATCGCTCCCTCGAGCTCTCCGTCGCTGAAGTTTCCTGCGAAGGCACGGGCTCCGAAGCTCTTGCCAGCCAGGTAGACGGCGTCGCATCCTCCCTTGATGGCAGCTATCAGACTGTCGGGCGATCCTGCGGGTGAAAGTATCTCCATACCGGAGCCTATCCCTGTTAGAGATAAAGACTTTTTTCGTGTCCCTGTTTTGTTGACCGCAACATATCCCATTCTAATATCTTGAAAGGAAAAGGCATTGCATGGACATAGATATCAAACACATACTGAGAGGGCCGTCGGATGATGATGAGAATGTAATGCATTACTTCGAGGGCAATGCCCTGATCATCGAGTGCGGTGGCTGTGAATATCTTCCAGAGCCCGGATCCAAGGAATGCATGAGATGCATGGTCGACAGGATGTCCGAATCCGGCGGAGCCGACAGGATAATCCTCAGAACTGGAAGGGATCTGGAGATCTCCGGTGAATCCGGACAGACGATCAGGAAACTGGCCTCGATCAAGAGGAGTTCATGCTCTGTTGTTCATAACAAGGGAAGGTGCAAGAGGTGCCCCTCACAGAGGAACAGGGTGATGGAGACCGCCTGGAAGGATTTCCCGTATCCGAACTACTACGGGGCCAGGGAACTCCTGGAGGATTCCGATGACGAAGTATGCTCAAAATGCATAGCATCCACGGAGAGAGTACTCTCGCAGATGGAATCCGATATGGATGATATCAGGAAAGGGTTGGTGAGACCTTGACCGGCAGGATAGCATCCTTCAGACTATCCGATATGACGCCTGTCCAGATACCTGAACCTACTGAGAATGATGATGCGACCGATCTACAATCCGCTTTCTCCAGGAAGGTCCAGTCGGACGTCAGGACGAAACCGTCCTATGCCGATTTCTGGATCTCGAATCCCTCAAAGGACCTCAAGGTCATCTCGGAATACCGTACGCAGTTCTGCAGCGTCACGGTAGGCGACCCCATGGACGGAGAGATGGAATATGCGATCTCCCCGTTGGAGTTCTCTTATCCCGACGAATTGAACGCCATGGTACTGAGGGTGTTGGACAGACTTCGTTCCGAATACCGCGAGAACGGCGGAAGACTGGATAGGGATTCAGTGATAGGGGTGGCAAGAGGACTCATCCTGGATGAGGTCCAGGCCATAGAGGAATCCTGTCCTGACAGCGATAAGGACATGCTGTTGAACGACCTTTGCAGCATCATATACAG
>JAFUHJ010000155.1 GCA_017468935.1 Candidatus Methanomethylophilaceae archaeon | reverse complement strand
TCTGGCCGCTCTTTTGGAAACCCCGACGGACATCCCCATGTTGGACTATGTCTCGTTCCTTCAGGCCACCAGATACATAACCCGTTCCCAGGCAGAGGTGGTGAAGGCCTATCGTCTATCATGTTTCAATGTTCTCTCGAAGAACTACGATGACCATCCGGGCAACTTTTCCTATCTCTATTCGGATAAGGAGGGCAGATATGTACTGTCCCCGGCATACGATCTTACAAGGTCCCCGAACATGAAGGAGCATCACATGACATGCATGGGGAATCCGCTCCCCGGAGAGAAGTAACTGTTAGGGCTGTCATCCGAGATGAGGATACCGAAAGGACAGGCCGATGAGATCATCACGTGTGTGAGAGAAGTGGTGACAGAGCATCTGAGTGAGTGGCTGTGAGTCACGATGGATGCTCGGGAGGTATCCCATTGATCAAATACGTATCATGATGGAGTCAGGCGGTCCATCCGACATGACAGTCGGATGACGTTTTACCTGTATCTGTGATATCTCTCTGAAAAAAACGGAACCAGATGGACATTATGAAAGGGGTTTTCGGCCCCGAAGGGCCGATAAGGACTTTCATTCCTTGTTCTCGACCTCGATGAGCTCCTTGGTCTTGCTCATGTGGACGATCTTGAAGCGGTATCCGATGATTGCCGCAATGATCAGGATGATGGCTCCCACGGAGAATGCATCTGCGACTGCGTTGGTGAAGACGAACTTGATCTGTTCATCGAACAGTCCGCCAAGGTGCTCAAGGATTCCTACTCCCTCGTTGGCCCACTCGGTGATGCCCTTCTCGATGGCATAGTAACTGATTCCGAGGCTGACCATCATGGTGTAGATACTCGATCCTATGGTGGAACCGATGTTCCTGAACAGCGATACGACGGAGGTCGTCATTCCCACTTCAGCATCGTCACAGCTGTTCTGTACACAGGCCATCAGTGATGCCATGAGACATCCGACACCGAGACCGAACACGAACTCGGAGACAGCCAGCTGGATGACCGAGAAGTCTGTGATGAAGGACATTCCAATCATTCCGATGGCCATGAGGACCGGACCTGCGAAGATCCAGGGCTTGTAACCTGTCTTCTCTACCATTTTTCCTGCGACGGATGAGGTGATCGCCATACCGATGATCATGCACAGCATGAAGAGTCCGGCGTTGATGGCGCTGTATCCCTCGATCTTCTGAAGGAACATGGATGTGAACAGCTCGTCACCGATCATCGAGAAACCGAGCAGGAAGAGCAGCACGGATGCCGACCTTACGGTGGGGTTCTTCAGCACGTGAGGTGCGATGATCGGCTCCACAGCTGTGGACTCGATCCTGGCGAGCAGGATGATGATACCGACCATGATGAAGATCATCACAAGGGACTCGATGCTGACGACATCGAATGCGGTTCCGAACATCTGGAAGTAGATGATGAAGATGATCAGAAGGATGGATATCAGAGCGATTCCCTTGAAGTCGATGACGGGTTTCTCCTGCACGTTGGCAGGCATGGGGAACTCCTCTTTGCACATGAAGAGTGTGATCAGAAGGAGCGGGATGTTGATGGCGAATGCGAAGTGCCATCCGGGGAGGCCTGCGATCTCCATGGTCGCAAGTGTTCCTCCGATCAAGGGTCCGACACCGAATCCGATACCGAACAGGGCACCGAGCGCTCCCTGCATCTTTCCCCTCTCCTCAGGGGGATAGAGGTCAGCGATGAGGGCGGTCGCAACGGGTCTGATGATACCTCCGGCCATTCCTTGGATGGCACGTGCGAGGATCATGACCTCCATGCTGATTCCGATTGTGGCAACGATCGAACTCAGAAGGAAGAGGGTGAGTCCGATCATGAGCAGTTTCTTTCTTCCGTACAGATCCGATAGCTTTCCGGATACCGGGATCATGATTGTCTCGAAGAGCAGATAGCCCATCGTAAGCCACGGAAGGAGGCTTGTGTTGTTGAAAGAATTACCGATCTCAGGACCGCAAGTGGTCGTGATGGAACCGTCGAAACACGCTACGAGCATAGCGAGTGCGACCCCAATCATGATCTTGTTACGGATTTTCGGATCGATATTCTCGTGAGTTAGAATATCATTCGACATGAGCATGGGTATGATTAAACTATGATAAAATCGTGACTATGCTCAAAAACGTGTTACTCTTCAGGATACCGTCCTCAGGATGGTGTCGATCAGGTTTTTCTGGATGCGTCTGGCATATCCTTAGGATTCCAAATATGGGCTGTCATCCGTTAGGAATTGTAGATCCCTTTTCGTTATTCGAGCATCATTTTCTGAGGGCATAACCCCTTTTACAGAGGACATGGCAATACTCAATGATGGCACATCACAGATCAGTCATCGAATCTCAATCAACGCGCACACTTCAGACTTATCGATCCCTCCAAGCTTCACACTTCCGCTCAAAGATACCGCCAACGGCTTTTCCAACTTAGATGTCCTGTATTGACGATCCTCAGATTCCCGATAACCGTTAAGTAAATTCCAATCGATTTCATCCTATGAGTTCCAAGGTATTGCTGGCGATCGTCGCAGTCATCGTCGTGGCGGCAGCCGGTGCAGGGGCGTTCCTCCTTCTCAACAACGGTTCCGGAGAACCTGTAGATGAGATCAGGGAAGAACTGTCCGTAGGTGATTACATCGAGCACGTTTCGGATATCGCCGTGTTAGGTGAGAAGAAGAGCGAGGGTGCCCATTCCAGCGCTCTTCTGGAAGAGCTGTATATCTGTGCCGGAGGCGAAGTCGTCTCCACCAAGACGATCGATTACAAGGGTGAGCAGATCGAATGCAACGTTTACATTGCACAGGAAGATGGCGCAACCATGACTACCGTCAACGATCCAGTATCCAACATGGCCTATCAGATATACCTGACGAAACAAAGCCTTTCGACTTCCCGTATATTGAAGGATACTAGCCTTCCTACATCGAAGGAGCAGTCCGAGCAGATCGTCTCCGAAGGTACTTACGCAAAATGGGACACCTCCATGCCGTACGACGGGCAGGACAATATCATGCTGAGAGGCATCGAGGAATACAGATTCGTATCCTTCGACCCATCAACATCCGAGGGCGATCTGATGATCATAGATGATATGAAGCTGAACGATACGATAAGATTGGAGATCGGACAGATAACCTCTGACGGGAAATACATCTACAAGGGTTCCTCAGATATCCATTCGAAGACGGATTTCCTATCCAACATCGATTTCGAATGTGAGCTGGAATATCTGAAAGATAACGGATACATAATAGTGCGCGGGGACAAAGTACAAAAGACAATCGATACCGAATTCGGGAAGCGTCATGTCACCGTCGAGACATTGAACTGCACCAAGGATACTGAGAAAAGAGTCTACCAATACACATACGGGGACTCCGGAGCGATATATTCGGTGCTTTGCAAGAGGGAAGATGTGGGGCTCCATCTGGAGGGAACCGTGGAACTGAAGGGTACATCTCTTTTCAAATGAATTAATGGGGGGAGACCCCCCCGATTCTTTGTGCGTCCCGCGCAAGAGGCTTCTATCAATATTAAAGAGTTCTATGGAACTCGTCAGAATGTAAAATGGCGCCGAGAGAGATGCAAAACGCATCGAGCCAGACAAAGTGTGCGCTTCGCCATTAGGCGGGGTTAGTGCAAGTTGTTTAGTAACACTTCTACGCCATCACTTGCAGAAAGCTACAAGATTTAGTTCGATTTTCTTCTAGAAACGCCTTCTTTCACCCTTCTTACCGTATTAGGCCATTCCGTCATTGTCAAAGGAAGAGCCGTCTTCCCTTTGAGCAAATCCAATGCGCAGGTTCGCTTACTTATATTAGTCCGTGCGCCAATCATTTGGTAAGGTGATGTGCATCATGTCAGGTCAAGACAAGGCATACGGAAATCTCTCGCTGGACGAGCTGAAGGAGATTGTCGGCCCTATTGCCGCACGTTTTGGTATCAAGCGCATCTACCTCTTCGGTTCCCGCGCAAGAGGGGATTACGATGAA
The DNA here is from genome assembly GCA_017468935.1 of Candidatus Methanomethylophilaceae archaeon. Taxonomy (GTDB): domain Archaea; phylum Thermoplasmatota; class Thermoplasmata; order Methanomassiliicoccales; family Methanomethylophilaceae; genus Methanoprimaticola. Next base: position 3,465 of record JAFUHJ010000155.1, on the reverse strand, counting down.
CAAAGCGATTACGATTTCATCATACTTTGTCCGAAGGACATGGGCTTGATCGGTCTTACCAATTTCCGCAATGAACTTATCGCGGCCTTGGACAAGCCTGTTGATTTTGCCTACGAGGATTACATTACTACCGAATTCGATTCAATCATCGGTCAGGACAAGGTGCTTGTCTATGAAGAGTGACCGCAGGTCACTAGGCGACCTGAAAGAGAATCTCGGTTGGGTCATCAGGTAATTGGTCGGCTTCGATATATTTATATCCTATTTCAATAATAGTTACGATGAGTTTCTGGAGAATGAGATGTTTCAGGACTGTTGCCTCTCCAAGATAGCCCAAATAGCCGAATGTCTTAATAGGGTCAGTAAGAACCATAGTTCCGAATATGAAAGATATTTCGTGCCTGTGGTTGGAGAGTTCCACGGCATGAGGGACATAGTCATCCACCAGTATGAGAATCTAAATCCTAACATCATTTGGAAATTCCTGATCAAAGAGAGGCCTTTGATTAAAAAGGCCGCAGAGGACTGTCTGAAGGATATCGATGCGCAGAACGTTTCGGAATGACTTCCGGAAAGTGGGTCGATCTGTCCCTTCAGCGGATCTGCCGATAATTATCATTATGTCAAGCCCTTCCCATGATTGCCCTAATCAGGAGGCATGGCAGAGGGATGTGGCCTTCTTTTGTTTATTATTTCCTCCTTTGATACCGAGTTCCGGGATGTGAATTCGTTTATGGGTGCGAGCTACACCATGAGGGTCTACGCTAACAAGGTCTCGAATGAGATCGGAATCGACGTCGATGTCCGCAAGTGAATGCGCTTCTATGGTCAGAGGCTCCGAAGGAGTACGAAGACTCGCAGACCCAAAGGGTTCGATAGCGTGCGCGTAGCGCCACAAGAAAGCCCAAAAGCGGTGCGAGATTCGAAAAACCTCTACGAAACCCATTAACAATACCGTGAGAAGCCGTGACAGAAGTTACTTTTTTCGTGGGAGATTCGAACTCAATGGTGCGGACGTACCTCCGCGCCATGAGGGTAGCCAGAAGGTAAGAATGGCGCCGAGAGAGAGATTCGAACTCCCGAGGGCGAGGCCCAGCGGTTTTCGAGACCGCCGCCATACCGGGCTTGGCTATCTCGGCTTGAACCACCCGACATGATTACTCTATTAAATATCTTCGTCCATAGGCCTGAAGATGACCGATATAGCGGAGCAGATCAAGAAGGCCAAAGCGGCGACAGTTGGAATGGCGATCCTCTCGACGGAGACCAAGAACAATGCACTGGCCTGTATGGCGGATGCCCTGGATTCCTCCCATGTAAGGGTCATCGAGGCCAACAGGAAGGATCTGGAGGAGGCCGAAGGCAAGATACCACAGGCACTGTACAAGCGCATGATCGTGGACGACCAGAAGATCGACGACATGGTCGCCGGCATCAGGAGCGTGATGTCATTACCCGATCCGGTCGGTGAGATAATGTCCGCTCTGGACTTGGATGACGACCTCACGCTGTACCAAAAGAGGTGTCCTGTAGGATTGCTTGGAGTGGTTTTCGAATCACGCCCGGATGTCGTGCCCCAGATAATGTCCCTGTGCCTGAAATCAGGGAACTGTGTTGCATTCAAGGGAGGCAGCGAGGCATCCCGCACCATCAAGACTCTCTTCACGATCCTCAAGGATGCGGCCGCATCGGAAGGTGCTCCCGGGGACGGTTTCGTACTGATGGAATCCAGGGAGGATGTAAGCAGCATACTCGAGATGGACAAGTACATAGATCTCATGATTCCCAGAGGATCCAACTCCTTCGTAAGGTATATCCAGGACAACACCAGGATCCCGGTTCTCGGTCATTCGTCGGGGATATGTCACATATTCGTCGATTCCGAGTGCGATATGGAGAAGGCATTCAAGGTCGTCCTGGATTCCAAGATCCAATATCCCGCCGCATGCAACGCGGTCGAGAATCTGTTGGTGGATGCCAAGGTATGCAAGGAGTTCCTGCCGAAGATGGCAGAGATCTTCGCCGAGAACAAGGTGGAGGTCAGAGGAGACCAGAGGTCCAGAGAGATAGTTCCCGGAATGAAGGAAGCATCCGAAGAGGACTGGGACGAGGAGTACAACGACCTGATCATCTCGGTCAGGGTCGTGGACGGTCTCACGGAGGCAATAGATTTCATCAATTCCCACGGATCGCATCATACGGATGCGATCATCACGGAGAACATGCAGAAGGCATCCGTGTTCGCAGATATGGTGGATTCGGCAGATGTATACGTTAACGCATCCACCCGCTTCGCCGACGGTTTCAGATATGGCAAGGGGGCGGAAGTTGGTATCAGCACGAATAAGATCCATGCGCGCGGACCGGTCGGCATGGAAGGACTCATGATCTACAAGTACGTCCTCATCGGGAACGGACAGGTGGTGAAGGACTATGCGGGTGCCAATGCCAAGCCGTTCAAGCACACGGAATCCGATAGGAGGTATCCGCTGTGAGCAGGAAGGACACGTTGGGAAAGGTGGAACGCGTAGTAATCAAGATCGGTACCACTTCACTGATGCAGGGCAGGAAGACCATCTCCATAGACTTCATGGACTCTGTTGCAGAGCAGGTAAAGGCGCTCAAGGATGAGGGCAAGGAGGTCCTCATCGTCACATCCGGCGCCATCGGTGTCGGACTCAGGGCGATGAAGGTGCAGGCCAATCCCAATGACATCCCTATCAGACAGGCCGCCGCCTCGGTGGGACAGAGCATACTGATGCAGAGGTGGGCGGACAGTTTCCAGAGACAGGGCATGGTAGTCGGTCAGATCCTGATGTCCCTGGACACCTACTCCGATAGGGAGAGCGCGATCAACCTCAACAACACCATCGACTCGCTCCTTGAGAACGGTGTGATCCCGATATTCAACGAGAATGACGCCGTGTGCATCACCGAGATAAAGTTCGGTGACAACGATACGCTCTCGGCGATAATAGCCAGCAGGACCGATGCGGACCTCCTGGTGATCCTATCCGATGTGAAGGGCCTGTACGATTCGGATCCAACTAAGAATCCAGATGCGAAGCTCGTTCCCGAGGTCCACAATGTGGACGCATCTGTGCGCGGGATGGCAGGAGACAGCAGCACCGGACTCGGTACCGGAGGTATGAGGACGAAGCTCGATGCAGCGGTCATATGCAGGGATGCGGGCTGCAGCATGATCATCGCCTCAAGCAAGGAGCCGGAGATAATCTACAGGTCCGTCACAGGTGACGATGTGGGAACGATATTCGTTTCCGATACAGAGATCTCGAAGAAGCGCAGGTGGATCAAGGCAGCTCATGCATCCGGTAAGATAGTGATAGACGAGGGTGCTGAGCAGGCCGTCCTGGTTCACAAATGGCTTCTCCCCGTGGGTATCAATGCTGTCGACGGCGCCTTCGACAAGGGTGAGGTCGTGGACATAATATGCAACGGCAGCAG
>JAFUHJ010000154.1 GCA_017468935.1 Candidatus Methanomethylophilaceae archaeon | reverse complement strand
ATAAACTTCAAATGCCACAAATCAGAGGAGTAGCAGCAGTATTGCGACCCATCACGATGGAAAAGGAAGGACGAGGCGACAGACTCAAAAAACACGGAATCGAAAACGCTTATATCTGCGCCCTGGGTCCGAATTCACTGAGGTGAGGCGGAAGAAGACAGCGCGGCAACTATCAATGATTATTCTGATGATCCCATACTCTGGATCTATGGAAACTCTGACGGAGATCATGATATCGATGCTGACGATGTTGCAGTTATAAAAGCAGTCATCGCGGCCGGAGGAACAGTTCTGACATACCCCTGGTGCGATGCAAACGCTGACCTGGTCATCGATCAGGAAGATGTCGACTTCGTCCAATCGATGATCGACGGAACCGCAACTGAACTCTTCTATCTGAACATTGACGACAAAATATGCTCGTTCACTGTTCGCGATCACATGAACATCCTCTCGGTCAACCAGTGTAACCTTCAGACCATCAATGTCCTTATGAACAAGGACAAACAGAGCAAGGTCGTTGCAGGTGACCAGCAGATCAGCAAGTACAACCGTGTATTCAACCTCAACTTCACCGACAGCAAGGACCCTGCAAAGGGTGTACTTGTGACAGGACAGAAGAACGGAGAGGTCGATGATGAGATCGTTCTCACGCTCGAGAAATACTACGGCCACGTCGAGATCACACTCGGAAGCCAGAGCAGATACGGACAACAGCTCGAGGACTCTTTCGGAGACGATGAGAACATCTCAATCGTACGTCTGCCCTCCTGGGAGAGCAACACCCTTGAAGGACTCATGACATACGGATACCTCTTCGGAGGCGTGCAGAAGAGCAGCTTCTGGACTCAGGCACTCGCATACTACGATTGGTACATGAAGTACTATGGTGTCATCGAGGAAGAAGTAGCCAAGATCCCTGAAGCAGACAGACCCCACATCCTCACCATGTATGTGAAGGACTGTTTCGATGGTGCGAGCAACCAGGTCCTTTCCACCACCAGCGGAGATTACGAGAGATCGGAACTCTGTGGAGGAAATAACGTCGGAGACTTCTTCGGCACAGGATATGTCGATGTCACCGCCGAGGATATGGCAGCATGCGAAGCGAAGAAAGGAATCGACATCATCTACGTAGAGCCTTCTGGAGTCTATGGAGACGGCGGAAAGGAGTACGTCACCAAATCCGTTCAGCTCTGTATCGATGAATTCAAGGGATACATCAGCGAAGAGACGAAGATATACTCGCTCTCATTCATGGTGACAACTGCCGCACCCGTCGTGGTCGGATATGTATGCTGGGCACAGACCATGTTCCCCGACAACGCAAAGTTCGCTAAGTGGAACGTTGACGATGTTTTCGAAGAGTACCTCGCAATGTCTGGATGGACTGACCGTACCGATATCTCAGATATCGTTTCATACGGACCCGGTTACGCTAAGGAATCGAGCTCCTCCGGAAGCAACACGATGCTCTACATCGTCATTGCGATCGTTGCGATCATCGTTATCGCCGGTGTTGCATACTTCTTCACCCACAAGAAGCCTTGAACATAATAAAGCCGGGATAAAACCCGGCCCATTTTCCTCTAGTTGAAACATTAAGAGAGACTGTGTGGGATAATATGAGAATAGGTAAGAATAAGACGATTATGACCTCGGATGCAGACGTCTCACACATGTATTCCGAGTATCGTGCCTCGAGGGCGAAGAAGATACTCGCGATAATAGTGTTGATCGCAGTACTGCTCCTGGCATCAATATACGGTCTTTCTGTAGGATCGTATCCGATTGATTTCATAGACGTATACAACATTGTGATCGACCATCTTCTGCATCTTGACGACCCTTTGTCATCAACGGATGAACGTGTAGTTTGGAACACACGTATGCCCCGCCTGATGTTCGCTATCGTTGCGGGGGCTGGACTTGCTGTTGCAGGTGCTGCGATGCAGAGTATGATGAAGAACCCTCTTGCAGACCCGTATACAACAGGAATTTCATCTGGAGCATCTTTCGGTGCCGTCATCGCGATAGCATTCGGAATATCGATAGGTTCAACGAGCGCAGGAACCACTATTCTCGCATTCTTCTTCGCACTCGTACCGGCAACCGTGATCCTCCTGCTGTCCACATTCAAGAAGACCACGCCATCCATGATGATCCTGGCCGGTCTTTCAGTCATGTACATTTTCAACGCTATGACACAGTACATCATGCTGGTCGTAGATTCGGAGACGATGGAAGCTGCCTATCAGTGGACTATCGGAACATTGAGTAAGAGCTCATGGTCGACACTGCCGATCATGCTCATCGTGGTCGTCCTCGGTTCCTTTGCGATCCTGAGCATGACCAAGTACCTGAATGCTATGAACTCAGGAGACAACTATGCTAAGACGGTAGGTGTCGATGTCAAGCGCATCAGGATAATAATACTCGTTCTGGTCTCGGTCATCGCCGCAGCCATTGTCAGTTTCACCGGAATCATAGGTTTCGTAGGTCTGGTAGCACCCCATATCACAAGGATATTCCTCGGATCGGACAACAAATTGTTGATTCCCGGATCATTGCTCGTGGGAGCAGTGGTGTTGGTGGTCTGTGACATCGTGGCCAAATTGTTCACGACAACAGCTCTTCCGATCGGTATCGTCACCGCATTCATCGGAGGACCCATGTTCCTGTTCCTGATCATCAGACAAAAGAAGGAGGTCTGGTGAACATGGCAGAGATCAGACTTGAGAACCTGTGCTTCTCTTACGATCCGAACGTACCTATCCTGGAAGATATCAATCTAGTGATTGACAAACCCGAGCTGATATGCATCCTTGGTGCGAACGGAGCCGGAAAATCCACATTGATGCACTGCATGAACAAACTCTCCACACCGACGAGCGGAGACGTATATGTCGATGGCAAGAATCTCAAGGAATATCATCTCAGGGATCTGGCCAAGATTATCAGTTTCGTCCCGCATCAGGAAGAATCCACATTCTCCATGTCGGTCCTGGATACTGTCCTCATGGGTAGGATCCCCCACAGCGGGAACCTGATGACATCCGATGACATACGTATCGCAGCCGAGAACCTCAAACTGTTGGAGATGCAAGCCTTCGCTATGCGCAACTTCGATGAACTGTCAACCGGACAGCATCAGAAGGTGATGATTGCCAGGAGTCTCACACAGGAACCCAAGATCATGCTCTTGGACGAACCGACTGCGAACCTGGATGTCAAATATCAGATGCTTGTAATGAGGATGCTCCGTGATGTCGCCAGGATCAAGAACATCACGGTGATAACGATCTGTCACGACCTGAATGTCACCGCTATGTATGCTGACCGTGTAGTGATGCTCTACAACAAGGGCATATACGCGGACGGATCCGCGGCCGAAGTACTGACCAAAGAGAATATCGAACTCCTGTATGGTGTCGAATGCCAGGTGATGGATATCCAGGGACGTCCCCACATTGCTTTGCTGGACGGGGACGAATTGGACTCACATATAGCGGACCTGTATCAATCCATCTCGGGCGATGCGGAATCACCTCAGGAGTCTGAGGATCAGTAAACGTCTTTAATTATCAAAAAGGGTCGGCGGACATCCGTCGGCCCGTAATTCTCTGTAAATTGAATAATAGAATGGATCGCCCGAAGGCGACCCATAATGGTTTTGAAGGTCAGTCGAGCTCAGTGAGCTTGATCAGCTTGTTCCATCTCCTGTCGACCTCGTTCTGCATCTGCTCGATGACAGGTGCGTTCTTGTCCTGCAGGAGGTGCTTGTACCTTCCCTGAGAGGTGATCCAGTCCATGACGGGCTTCTTCTCCGCCTTTCCGTCAGCAATCCTTGCGCTCTCTCCGGTCAGTTCGTACTTGCCGTTGACTACCTCGAACAGAGGCCATACGCAGGTCTCGACACCCAGCTTGGCCATCGCAATGGTCTGGTCGGATGCGAACCTCCATCCCCTGGGGCAGGGCGACAGCGCGTTGATGAATGCGGGTCCGCCACATGCGAACGCCTTCTGGGATTTCTGTACGGTGTCCCTCCAGTTGTGAGGCGATACCTGGGCGACGTACGGGATGTTGTGGGCCACCATGATGGCGGTCAGGTCCTTGGAGAACTCCTTCTTACCGGACGATACGCTTCCGGGCCACGAGGTGGTGGTCTGCGCACCGATGGTGGTGGCGGAGGACCTCTGGATACCGGTGTTCATGTACGCCTCGTTGTTGAGACATACGTAGACCATCCTGTGTCCCCTCTCCATTGCTCCGGACAGGGCCTGGAGACCGATATCGTAGGTCGCTCCGTCTCCTGCGAAGTTGATGAAGTTGACGTTCTCCTTGATCTTTCCCTTCTTCTTCAGGGCGTTGAATGCCGTCTCGACTCCCGCACAGGTGGCCGCTCCGTTTCCGAACGCGGTGTGCACGTAGGGGACGTTCCATGAGGTGTAAGGGAACACGGTGGTGGATACCTCGAAGCATCCGGTGGACAGCGATACGACGAGATCGTCCTCAGATCCCATCATGACCTGTTTGGCTATAATCGATTCCGCACATCCTGCGCAGAGCCTGTGTCCGCTGGTGAGCCTCACGGGCAGCTTCTGGAGGTCCTTGATCGCAAGGGAGGTCAAAGCCTCACCCCCAGATAGTGGATCTTCTGAGCAGTGCCGTTGACGACCGCCTCGAATGACTTCTCGAATCCGGCTACGGTGGCATCGGCTCCTCCGAGACCGTAGATGACGTTGTACATCTTGGGCAGCTGCTCCAGATCGGAACCTGCTGCGACTACCTCGGGGAACATGGGGCCGTAGGCTCCGATGCTCAGGTGCTTATCGTAGACGACGACAGCCTTCTTGCCTGCCATCACCTTTGCCAGTGCCTCTGCGGGCCAGGGTCTGAACACACGGGGCATGGCGCAGCCGACCTTGAGTCCCTTCTCGCGGAGACGGTCCACTGTCGCCTTCATCGTACCGAACGAGGAACCGAGGATGACCGCAACGTATTCTGCGTCATCGCACATGTACTCCTCGACGAGCTTGTACTCCCTTCCGGTGATCCTCTTGAAGTCCGCGAAGACTCCCTCGCAGACCTCCAGGGCCTTCTCCATGGCCACGACGGACTGGTACTTGTGAGGATAGTAGTAATCCGGTCCGTCCATGTTTCCATGTGATACGGGGTGCTTGGTGTCGAGCAGGGGGTAGAGGGGCCTGTGCTCTCCTACGAATTCCCTTACTGCCTGTGTGTCCACCGTGGTCATCCTCTCGATGGCGTGGGTCAGGACGAATCCGTCCAGGTTGACCATACAGGGGAGCTGGACATCAATGTGCTCAGCAATCCTGGGTGCCACGAGGGACATGTCGTATGCCTCCTGGACGTTCTCCGAGAACAGCATGACCCATCCGCAGTCGCGGGCGGCCATTGCGTCTCCGTGATCGTTGTTGATGTTGATGGGTCCGCTCACGGCCCTGTTGGCTACGGCCATGATCAGAGGGACCCTCATAGCTGCCGTGATGGGGAGCATCTCCCACATGTAGGCGAGCCCTTGGGATGCTGTGGCGGTGAATGTCCTGGCTCCGGCCGATGCGGATGAGGTACAGAGCGTGAGTGCCGAGTGCTCGGACTCCACGCAGACGAATTCCGTGTCGACCTCTCCGTTCGCGACGTACTCTGCGAACTTCTCGACGATGATGGTCTGAGGCGTGATCGGGTATGCTGCACACACATCGGGGTTGATCTGCTTCCATGCCAACGCGACTGCGTTGTCTCCGTTGATTGCGATATCCTGCGGCATGTTCACTCCTCCTTCATGACAATCGCGTCCCTGGGGCAGACCTTGGAACAGATCCCGCATCCCTTGCAGTGGGTGAGCTTGAATCCGCTCATGTGTCCCTCTCTGAACACGACGCTGTTGTCAGGACAGTAGATCCAGCACTGACCGCAGTCGATGCACTTGTCCTGGTCGACGACGGGGACGTATGTCCTCCAGTCCCCGGTGTTGAACTGCTCGGAGTTACCGGGTTTGATTATGCGTCCTCCGACCACAAGGTCGCTGATGCTAGCCATTACCATTTCACTGCACCTCCTGGTACCCTCTCTTCAGAGCGGAGAGGTTCTTGAGAATGACTTTGTCCGGCAGCTTGCCGGTGAACTTGGATGTGATCTGGTCCTCGAGGTGGTCGTATCCGACGAGGGGCGAGCACTTGATGAGCGCACCCAGCATGACGGTGTTGACCATGGGCTTGCCGATCTCCTCGATGGCGATCTTCTGGGCATCCAATGTGTGGCATTCGATGTCGGTCCCCAATGCTTCCTGGAGCTCCTTGGGCGATCCGGCGTAGTTGGCTACGACGATCGTATCCTTCTTCGCCCCTTTTGTGACGTCCACTTTCCCGACGAGTGTCCCGTCCATGATGACGACGACATTGGGTTCATAGACCTGACTGTGTATCCTGATAGGCTTCTCTGAGATTCTGGTGAACGCTCTGATGGGCGCACCCATTCTCTCCGGACCGAACTCGGGGAAGGCCTTGACGTACTTCCCTGCCAATATAGCGGTCTCGGCTAGGATCTCGTTAGCAGTGACGACTCCCTGTCCGCCTCTGCCGTGCCAACATATTTCGATATCCATTTGGTACCACTGATTCGCCCTATGTCCTGTGACACATTTAAAAGATTTGTTATTAAGAGAAACGAAAAATGGTATTCTACTCTGCTATATTCGAGTTTGAAACGATTATTTACTACGATAATCGTAAACTAATTCCCTCATTTCTATAGAGATTTTATTGGAATCCGCAAATAGGATTTAAAGAGTGGCCCACACAGTCAGAACAGAGGATCATCCGCCGGTGAAGACCGATATGACGGATATCACCCCTGATATCCCAGCCAGGAATACACCTGTCATGATACGGTTAAGACCCAGATACGGCCCCATGAGGTATCCGATTATGAACAGCGACAGAGCGGAAAGGATGCAGGACACTCCCAGAGCATATATCAGATCCTCGAAGAAGAGCAGCGGAAGCAGGATCGGGATCAGACCGACCACTCCGAAGAAAACGCATCCCAGCGAATTGCCGGCCATGGACCTCTCATCCGCTCTGTGCTCCTCTGCCGACTGGACCCCTTTGTCGAGGATCATGTCGCAGATCTCCCTCTTGTCCTTATCGGAGAGTATGTCCAAGGTGGTCCCGGCGAAGGAGTCCATCACCTCGTTCAGCCTGGACTCACGATCCATGTTGTCCGCGTTGGTGATGAGCCTGTGCTGGCGTCTCGCATCGAGCGCCCATATGTAGTAGAATATTATCCCGTCGATGACGCCCCACGTGAGGCACATT
>JAFUHJ010000153.1 GCA_017468935.1 Candidatus Methanomethylophilaceae archaeon | reverse complement strand
CGTCCAGATGACCTGGATCCCCTATCGAAATCGGATCAATACGGATGATTGGACTCTGTAATGTGCTGATTCTCGCAGTTCCGGTCATGATTCGGGTAATCCTGTATCTATCTGGTATACAGACATTTCTCAAAAACGCCAAGTGTGAACGGGACTGCAATCTTAACGAGTGACAAATATGGATTGATAACTGGCGAACTCAGGTCTCAATCATCGTCTTCAGTTGGTTCTTCATCGAAGACGACCTGAGTGTTGCCCTCTTTCGCCGGTGGGATGTAGTCGGGTTTGGCCTCGGGTCTGTCCGCAGGGAATTCCTCTGCGAAGACCGATTTGTAGGCGTCGTCGGACACTATCTTTCCGGAAGGGAACTTGTAAAGGGTCATGTTATACAAGAAAAAAGTCCAGAGGGTTGGACCCTCCGTGAGATGTTTCTCAGAGAACTGTGGATGCCACGCACTCGATCTCAGCGATTCCGTCGATTCCACGGAGCGCATCCTCGAGCTTGGATCCGATCTCTGAATCGGTGTCGTCGATGACGAAACCGGCCGTGATCTTCATGAGGCCGAATGCAACAGGGTTGATGCTGGTCTCAGTGATCTGAATACCTGCGGGGATCAGGGTGGGCAGTTTCTCGATGATAGCATTGAGGTCCACTTCTGTTCCCTCGGGCATGAGGTCATATCCTGCAACGATCTGTCCCATTTCAACACCTCATGGTCCGATGAATCCGCATTTCTTGCACTCGTAAGGAACACTCTGGTCGCGGCACTGGTCGCACCTTCCGATCTCGTAGTCCCCGCACTTGGGGCACTTGAAGAAAGTGTTGCCGTGGCCGATGAGTCTCTTACCGCATGAAGAGCATATTTTGTCAGCTGCCATGTATTGTGCGATAATATAACTTATATAAAAATGTCCACTCTGAGGGGTGTATCGGTACGATCGGGGCTCGATATAGATGATAGTTGTCTCGTACATTACATATCTGGCACATATGGTGATAGATCGATTCACGGTCTCTTCATGATGTATCTTGCATTCCTGTTAGCACCTATCTTCTCCACCTTCCCTTCCGCCATCATCCTCTTGATAACGGCATCGATGGTGTGGATGCTCACATCCGGCAGTGCCATCGACATCTGCCTCTTGGACATAGGCGCCAGACTCTCCTCGAGGATCCTCTCTATCCTCTCGTTCTTCTTCATGGATTCTGAGCCTTTCATAGCGAATCTGGTGTCCAGATCGATGTAGCATTCCATCAGCATCTGCAGGAAGTATCTGATGAACGGGAAGTAATCGTTCTTACCGTCCATCCAATCCTTGGAGGAATCGTTCAACGCCCTGTAGTATCTGTCCCGGGTGGCCGCGATATGCTCGTCCAAGGAGATGTACCTGCATATGTCGTATCCGTGCGAATACAGCAGCTGATACGTCAGGAGACGCGATGTGCGGCCGTTGCCGTCGATGAAAGGATGGATGCAAAGGTAATCCAATATCACGCATGGGATCAGCAGCAGGGGTTCCAGTCCTTCGGAATCGGCGATGAGATAGGAATCGAACAGTTCCTTCATGGCGACATCTACGTATTCGTGGGGGACCGTATGCATCACGACCCTCGCTCTGCCGTCGCGGTCGATACCGACGATTGCATTATCGCGATCCTTGTAACGGCCGCGGTCCTCTGCCTTCCCGGCATGTATCATCCTGTGGAGGAGTTTGACGCTCCTGTCATCCATACGGACCGCATCCGGGTCGGTGTGAATGAGATTCAGCGCCTCTCCGTATCCGGCGATCTCCTCTTCAGAGTGGGTCAGCGGACGTCCGCCCCTGAGGACGAGTTCCCCGATGCGTTCATCCGTCGAGATGATGTCCTCTATCGCGTTGGAGTACTTCACCGATGCGAGCATGGCGATGGTCCTGATACCATCATATTCCTTACGATACGCCTCCTTTCTGAACCCATCCTTGACACGGGCGGCTCTGATGGAGGATACCAGTTCAATGATGTCCATTGGAACTGGATCCAATATGGAGGAGTAATCGTTGAATCTCATGATTTTTATCAGGTATTTTTTCTTATATAATACTTGATAAACAATCATTATCAGGTAAATAATCAAAAATTATACCTGATAAAGAACGATCCAGGCTCTGGGCAGATTGTCGAGTTGCGTACCGCTCGGTAGCAATGTTTTTCTCATACCCCTCTTATGCTCACGCATGAGGATCCAAACCGATTGCGTGCCGTGTCTTATGAAACGCATACTCTTCCAATCCGGACTGAACGAGGGTTCCGACGAGAGGCGTTCCGTCGAGGAGGGTCTGAAGGTATTCGCCCAAGGTTTCGACTACAGCAGGAAATCGGTGGATGTCGCTACCGAAGTGCACCGCGCATCCTATGCGGTATTGGGCAGGGACCCATATCATGACCTGAAGGTCAGAGCGGATGAGGTGGCGGGCGGATTCATGGATCTGGCACAGCGTTATGTAGATGGATCCGAGGATAAGCTCAGGGCCTGTCTGATGGTATCGGTTATCGGGAACATAATGGATTTCGGGTCCACCGGAGGCATCGATGATCCTGAGGAGTTCGAACCAATTTTCCAGAATCTCATCGACCAGGGACTCGGCCTTGACGATTCGGATAGGATCGCGGAGATCCTTGACAGACCGGGGACCATCGTCTACATGTTCGACAACTGCGGCGAGACCCAATTGGATAAGATCCTGATAAGGTACCTCAGGTCCCGCGGAAAGAGGATCGTCGGGGTCGTCCGCGGAGAGCCCATACTGAACGATGTGACCGCGGAGGATGCGGTGCGTTCGGGATTGGACAAGGAATTGGACAGGATGCTCACCACCGGCACATTCTATGTCGATATCGATTGGAACAATGTCCCGGAGGAACTCATGGATGAGATCAGGGGCTGTGACTTGATACTCGCCAAGGGTATGGGGAACTTCGAGTCGCTATCCGATGAGGTCCTCCCCGTACCTGTAGCGCATGTTCTTAGTACAAAGTGCAAGCCTGTGGCGGATTCGATCGGTGTACCGCATGATCTGAATGTGGTGTACGTGCGCAGATGAGCCAGCATATG
>JAFUHJ010000013.1 GCA_017468935.1 Candidatus Methanomethylophilaceae archaeon | reverse complement strand
GTGAATTCAGCGCGTGCACTATAGGCAGGGGGTTCGAACCGCATACGGACATACCGTTACGGAGAAGGAAATCCGCGAGCTGATTGTATACAACCGATCCTCCATCGTGACCGCATACAGCTATCGCACCACCCACTTTGCCGTTGAGACCCAGATCGCCCTTCTCGAAGACCAGTGCTGCCCTTTCTAGGAATGTCTGCAACACGCTCGGACATGCGTTGGCGTAGGTGGGCGAAGCGATGAGGACACCGTCCGCCTCCCTGAGCCTGTCAAGGATCTCGTTGAAACCGTCGTCCTCGTCCTGACACCTGCCATCCCCGCGTATCTCGCAGGTTAGGCAGACGTTGCAGTTCATGAAGTGATAATCGTAGATGCTGATCATCTCCATTTCAATACCTTCCCTCTCGAATTGGTCCTGCACCTCATGGAGGATGTTGCTGGTGTTCCCTATCGGACGGGGGCTGCCGTTGATGGCGATGACTTTCATAGGTCGGTCATCGAACGCGGACTACATAATAATTGGCCGATGGTACAGCCAGAACAGAACATCGTTGCAAACCAATTTATAACACTGTTAATCTGTACGGTATAACGCGCGACTGTAACGCATGCGAATATATACATCGACAGAATCGCGGTAACATTCAAGGTGAGCAAATGACTGACATGCTGAAGATTGTCGATCTCCATGTGGAGGCCGGAGGAAGGCCGATCCTCAAGGGTGTCGACCTGACGGTGAAAGAAGGTGAAACGAGCATTCTCTTCGGACCCAACGGAAGCGGTAAATCCACACTTCTGGCCAGCATCATGGGCTATAGCACGATCAACGTGACCGGAGGAAAGATCCTCTACAAGGGCAAGAACATCACCGATATGCCTGTCGATGAGCGTGCCAAGATGGGGATAGGCATGATGATGCAGAGACCTCCCAACATCTACGGTGTCAAGCTCGGGGACCTCCTCCGTGCCACGGCCGACGATGCGGAGACCGCCATCGCCGAGGCCGACAGGTTCAGGATGGAGAGGTTCATGGACAGGGAGATCAACGTCGGTTTCTCCGGAGGGGAGATCAAGAGATCGGAACTCCTGCAGCTCACCGCACAGCGCCCCGAACTGCTCCTTCTCGATGAACCCGAATCGGGAGTCGACCTGGAAAGCATAGACCTCATCGGAAGGAAGGTCCACGACATCCTCGAGGAGGGAAGGGACACCAACGGAAGGCATGTGTCGTCATTGGTCATCACCCACACCGGTCAGATCATGGATTACATCGGTGCGAAGAACGGATACGTCATGAAGGACGGAGTGGTCGACCGCGTAGGGGACCCGATGGACCTCCTGAAGGAGATCAGGCTCTACGGATACGGGGAGTGATTGTCATGCCGAACAGCGAGACCGTGAAGGAAGCATTGAAGAAGCAGGCAGCGTACGGAAAGGACCTGGACCTGGATCATTACGAGGAGAGGGCTGACGAGCAGATCACCATCGACGACCTCAAGAAGTCCGATTACAGGAAGTACATGGAGAACGTCGGTATCATGGCC
This sequence comes from Candidatus Methanomethylophilaceae archaeon, assembly GCA_017468935.1. GTDB lineage: Archaea > Thermoplasmatota > Thermoplasmata > Methanomassiliicoccales > Methanomethylophilaceae > Methanoprimaticola. Next base: position 476 of record JAFUHJ010000013.1, on the reverse strand, counting down.
GACGAGATCGACCGCTCCGGTACGTTGATGTTCATCGACAACAAGCCCAGCCACTGCACCCCCAATGTGCAGGAGGGACTGGAGCTCATGAGCACATCCGAGGCTCTGAAGAAGTACGACGGTCTGAAGGACCACTTCTGGAAGGCCATGGACCCCACCAAGGACAAGTACACCGCCAAGACCTACCTCGAGGACAGCGACGGATACTTCGTCAGGGTGAAGTCCGGATACCACATCAAGAACCCTCTGCAGACATGCATGCTGCTGAACAAGGACAAATCGATCCAGAACCTCCACAACATCATCATCGTGGAGGACAACGCATCGCTGGAGATGCTCACCGGATGTTCGACCGCGCATCACGCCAACGATGCTCTGCATGTGGGTGTGTCGGAGATCTACCTCGGTGACAATTCCAACCTCACATTCAGCATGATCCACAGCTGGGGAAAGCAGACCGGGGTGCGCCCGAGGAC
>JAFUHJ010000152.1 GCA_017468935.1 Candidatus Methanomethylophilaceae archaeon | reverse complement strand
CTACGGCGGACCTCCAGATCCGTACGGAAGTCTATCGCGGAGAAACAGTCGTCGAAGATGTAGATCTCCGGATCCTTGCAGACGGCCCTCGCTATGGACACCCTCTGCTTCTGACCACCCGAGATGTTCCTCCCTTCCTCTGAGAGGTTGATATCCAGTCCTCCCTCGGTCCTGATGAAATCGTCTATACAAGCGACCTCCAGAGCATCCCAGATATCTTTATCATCGCGTTCTTCGGAACCCATCCCGTAATTGACATTGTCCCTGACGCTGCCCGAGAGTATCGTCGCCCTCTGGGCCGCGAATCCTATCTTGGACCTCAGCGAGTCGAGATCGTATTCCCTTACATCGACCCCGTCAACGAGCACCTCTCCTTCGAGACAGTCGTAGAACCTCGGGATGAGGTTGACAAGTGATGTCTTACCGCATCCTGTGGCCCCGATTATCGCCACGGTCTGCCCGGGATCGGCATGGAATGTTATGTCGGTCAGGATGTCCGTAGACGAACCGGCGTAGCGGAAACTCACGTTCCTGAACTGGACGGATCCGGAACGGTCCCCGTCCTTCTCAATACCTGTCCTGATGGATGGTTCCGTGCCGAGGACCTCGAAGATACGGTCGAGGGATGTCTGCGCACGCGGGAACACGTTGAACACCTGAACCAATGTACGGAAACCGTTCAGCGCCATGATGGCGTAAGTGGAAAATACGATCATCTCCGAGAACAGCTCGAGACGTCCGTCCTCCGACGATGTGCCTATGATAATGAATGCGCCCAGCCAATAGATCGCCATGGTCAGGACGTTCCTGATGAGGCTGTTCAGGGGAACGTTGGTCCCCATTATCCTCATGGCATGGATGTTGTTGTCCGCAAGGGCATCGTTGGCCTCCTTGAACTTCTGCCTCTCGAGTTCATCAGCATTGTATGCCCTTATCACCCTCTGTCCTGTCAGCATCTCCATCGTTATGGCGTTGATACCGTCGTTGAGCCTCTGGACCTTCCTGTAGAGGGGTGCAGTCAGACGCATCACCGTGAAGACCAGCAAGACCATCGCTACGACGGCGACCATCGTTGCCGCCGTCCAGGTCATATCGCTCTGGCTGATCCTTATGATGGCCCATATCGAGATGATGGGTGCTCTCAGGAACGATTGCATCGCGATACCTATGAAATCCTGGATCTGTTTGACATCGTTGGTGGAACGTGTTATGAGACTGTAGGAGGAGATCCTGTCGATCTCGCTGAATGAGAATTTCTGTATATGGTCGAACTCCGCTTCGCGGATGGTCTTTGCCACCGAGGATGAGATCCATCCTACGGTCACGCTTATCACAAGACCGACCGCAAGACTGCCTATGGCGCACAGTACCATCGGAATCGCTTCTTCCAGGACCTCCTCGGCCGGTCCGCCCGCGGTTATGACGTCGGTGATCGCTGCCATGTAACCGGGCACTTCCAGGTCCAACCATACTTCGAATATGATCATGAGCAGCACGGCTATCGCTAGGACCCATTCCGTTCTCCGGAAGAACCTGACGAAGGAGAAAATACCGCTCATGATAACAGTCAGGTATCGGATAGTGCTCTGGTAATAAATAATGGATGATAAGTCCGAAAGGTCTAAACTAGTGGGCTCAAAGTTTTACAATTACTCTGAACATCCCCTTCGACAGAGGCATGATAGCCCCCATATTCTCTCAAAACGACCTGTACGCCGCTCATCCTGAACCCTGCGAATAGGAATCCTTGAAGGACGATTCAATCTCCCAACAATCCTGTTAAAGACGGATCCTCCGAGGTTTCTGCGGATATCCATCGGGCAAATCGTATTTGGGGGTAAGCCAGAAGTCAATGAAATGATTATGTAAAAGACAATGCAACCCATCAATCAATATTTGTTGCGTTGGAAGATATCCCAGAATGTCTTTCTCTTCTTGGTTAATTCCTGCTTCCTTGAAGAGATTATGACGAACTCCTGATCTGGCAATGAGTCGCATTCATCCCTGAGATGAATCAGCTCCTCATAGAGCGGCGGGACATCGTTTTCTATTATACTCCAGACGATTCCGAAATCCACTGTGGAATAATGATGTGTCACAAGATCACGGAACCTCATGACTTTGGACCATTCGTAATCGCTATGGTTCGAAAGCCAAAGGTCGATGCGCTTGGCATGCTCACCGATCTGTTCCAACGGTGTGCAGAATGCGTATTGAGTCATCTTATCGTTCAGGAATTCCCTCTTTGATCCCACTCTGCGCCTCATTATCGCCAAGTCATCGCAGAACCCGATCATCTCCGCAAGGGTATCCTGCACCTTTGCCCTACCTTCAGCAGACAAAGACCTCCTCCTGGATAACGGTTCTGGAGAACCCGTTGTCCTTTAGGCTACGCCTAGTGACGACATCCACTTTGGTGCCCAGGCGCTCGGAAAGCTGGTCTGTGAAAGCCAGATACTGGGAGAACGTGTAGTCATCAGGAACGTCTATAAGGAAGTCATAGTCGCTATCGGGCGAATAATCTCCTCTGGCCCTAGATCCGAAAAGGGATACTGAAAGAACGTTGTTTCTGTGCGCTATAGGTTCCACTACG
>JAFUHJ010000151.1 GCA_017468935.1 Candidatus Methanomethylophilaceae archaeon | reverse complement strand
TCCTCTCCTCCCTGGAAGATGGCCTTCACGCCTGCGGCCTGGTATTTGGCCTTGTATTCCTCTCCGACATTACCAGGCGTGCAGTCGACGATTATGTCGACGCTCTTCAGCAGATCGTCTATGGTACCCTTGACCTCGATCCCCGCATCCTTGAATGCCTGGACGTTATCAGCAGGGACGTAGAGTCCGTATCCCTTCTCTATCGCTGATTTGGCCTCGAAGGAGGGCCTGGTCTTCGTGACCCCCACGAGCTCCATGTCATCCTGTGCCGCGACAGCTGTCGCCACTCTCTTTCCGATAGTTCCAAAACCGTTGACTCCGACCCTGATCTTCGCCATGATAATAACCTGTCAATGGCATTGCGCTTGTCCATAATAAACTATCCTTGGCACAGGCGTGCGCTGGTAGTGCAAGGTCAAGAGAAACGGACCTCCCAATGAGTTGACAGAGCAACTTTATACGCTGTCACAACTGCGGGTAATCAGAGTTGCGCCCTACCAGGAGAATGGGTGCACGGAAATGGAAGGCGATGATATGGCAGAAGATCCCATCGAGATCGTCAATCTCAGGAAGGAGTACGGCAAGTTCACGGCCGTGAACGACCTGAATCTGACGATCAAGAAGAACAGCTTCACAGGACTTCTTGGCCCAAACGGAGCGGGTAAGAGCACAACGCTGAAGATCCTCACCCACCTGATCAACGCAACATCGGGGGAAGCATACCTGAACGGCGTTGATGTGACCAAGGATCCCAAGAAGGCACTGACAGATGTCGGAACGGTCATAGAGAACCCAGAGTTCTACCCCTATCTGACCCCCAGGGAGACGTTCAGATATGTGGGTGAGCTCATAGGGATGAAGAAAGAGCAGATCTCCGCAGAGACCGAGGACATCCTCGAGAGGGTCAAGATGACTGACTGGGGAGACAAGAGATTGGGGACCTTCTCCAAGGGTATGAGGCAGAGGATCGCACTGGGCCAGGCCCTGCTGAACAATCCGAGCATCATCATCCTCGACGAACCCACGTCCGGATTGGATCCGAGGGGTATGGCGGAGATAAGGGAGGTCCTGAAGAACCTAAGGAACCACTCCAACAACCTCACCATCGTGATGAGTTCACACATACTGCCGGAGGTCCAGGACCTGTGCGACAGGATCGCGTTCATCAACCACGGTACGCTCCTGAAGGACGACGACATATCCGTCTTCGAATCCAGCGAGGGCACCAGATGCCTCATAGCCAAGATCGACGGTCTCCCGACCGACGATATGATCGCACAGATAGATTCATTCGACTACGTCGTGAGCGCAGAGCGCTTGGGGAACGACATAGCGATAACCATGGGTGCCGACACCAAACTTAGGTCCAGACTGTACAAGGACCTCAGCGACATGGATATGATGATTTACGGACTGACCGAACAGGATGCCCTCGAAGAGACATACCTGGACCTTATAAAGGAGTCGAGATAAGATGGCCGCAGACATCTCACAGATAATGGTCGTCACCAAGAACGAGATGATCAAATGCGTACGCGGGAAGAAGTTCCTGGTCAGTCTGCTGATCGTCCTCCTGGTGTTCATACTGATAACCGCGCTCCAGTTCGTCACCAAGAACTGGGACAGCATGAACAACATCGCGAACCTGGTGGACGTCTACTTCGACACCATGCCGATAGTCATCACCCTGATCGTGGCGCTGCTTTCATCCATAGCCATTGTCTCGGAATTCGAGGAGAGGACCGCACTGATCCTGTTCACCAGGCCGGTAAGGCGCACGTCTATCCTCCTGGGAAAGATCCTGTCCTGCACAATAATCGAAGCGGCGATCATCCTGGCCTACTATATCCTCGTCTGCATCGTCGGTATCGCGAAGATCGGGGAGATCCCGTTCGAATTCATAACGTCCTTCGGATTCGCTGTGCTCTATGCTTTCGCAGCATCCGGAGTCGCATTCATCATCAGTTCGTTCTTCAGGAAGGGGAGCGTGTGCACCGTCATATCGATCCTCCTCCTAGTACTCGTCTTCCCTCTGGTTTCGACCATGATGTCTACCAACGATGGTGAGAACTGGTATATGATCGATCAGGCCGGGGATACCATCTACACATGCGTCCCCGAATACGTGGATAACTACAACAAGAGCCTCATCCGTTTCGATGAG
>JAFUHJ010000150.1 GCA_017468935.1 Candidatus Methanomethylophilaceae archaeon | reverse complement strand
GGGTCATCCGATCGGATGCTCAGGTGCACGTGTCCTCACGACATTGCTCTACGCACTTCAGGACCGTAACAAGGATGTCGGTCTCGGTACTCTCTGCCTGGGCGGAGGGAACGCGGTAACGATGATCATTCGCAGGTGCTGATCCTAAAATCACTTAGGCCTTCGGGCCCTTTTCTCAAATCGTCAGGATATGATTATCGCGGGATACCTTCCCTTCTCCGTGGTAATCCAGAGAGACGTCGATCACACTGGAACCGGAAGGGATCTGAAAGACCTCGTAGAATGTGGTCGAACCGCCCTTCTGTATGACGATCGGTTCCTGATAGTACTTGTAATCTCTCGTCTTCCCGTCCACTTCATACCAATTGTTGCTACTGTAGAGGGAGAAATCCCATATGCGGATATCACTGCTCACTCCGGATGAGATGCTGTCGTTGATGATGACGATTCTCATTATCACGAACTGCATCCCTTCGTCCGGAAGAACGGAGCCGGTATCGGTCGGCAGTTCTGATGCGGTGTACATGGAATAGTTGTAACGCACATCTGGGTCATCGTTCACGACATAACCTTGGGCAACAACGAAGACCATCGCCACGATCAAGGCACCGATTATGGCCACGGGCAGGATGACGTGCTGTCTCCTGTATTTCGGCGGAGGCGAGTTGAGATATGCTGTCTCATCCTTGTTGGATATGGTGCGGCCGTCGCTCTCATATCTTTCCGAACCGGAAGTGAACGATGCACCGCAGAACGGACAGGATTCGATCCCTTCCTCATGGTACTTCCCGCATTTCCAGCACATCTTGGCCATGATTATCGGTATGTCGAAGGGATTAATGAGCTTTGTTTAGTCATCTGTATTGACGTCTATCGATGGATCGCGTCCTATCGAATGGCCCGGAGATTTGAAGTTGGCTTCCAGTTTATCAACATCATCGATGGAATCAAATACACTGAAGACGAAGAACCGATCACCATATTCTGTAGGATTGAATTCGGCAGGTGCTCTGAATTCTAGATAATTGGTTGTTGTTCTTAAGTCAAGCAAGAATACTGTATCGCCATAGTATAGCTGCGTTTCCCAGGATGCCAAAAGATTGGTGATTGTGCCTGATTCCATACAGTTGAGGAATTTGAGTTTCACCACAACGTACTTATATCCTGCAGAGGGCTCTTTCAAAGTCCCGTCATTCATTCTCAAAGGATTCTCGAAGTATAGTTCGTAGTTGTAGCGGCAATCGACATCGCTCAGCGGATCGCGGTTATTTTGTTCATCGATTATTGCGAATAGAGCGATGGCCGCAACAGCGATTATCAGCACAGCAGCAATGGTGGTACGTGGGTTGATCTTGGTCCCATCCTCCTCTTGGAATGTGAACAATCCTATGAGGTTGTCCACCAGATCCTTGTCCCCGCCCTCAAGAGATGCACCGCAGAACGGACAGTGGGTAGTATTGTTCTGGTGGTATTCCCCACACTTCCAGCACATCTTGGCCATACTATCGCATCGTAATACGGATAATAACTGTTTTTGAGCATCCCGTCAGTATCGCACCGTTCGGGTTATTATCATGAACGGACAATACCTCTTCATACCGGAGCGATCCATCATGAGTGCCATAATCTACAGATACGGTTCGCGTTACTACATCAACATGACCAATAGGTGTCCGTGCAGATGTATATTCTGCGTCAGGGATCAGACTCCGACGCTTGGTGACGCCGACAGTCTGTGGCTTGACAGGGAACCTACTGTACAGGAGGTCAAAGAGGCATTATTAGCACTTGATCTCTCCCCTACCGAGGAGATAGTCTTCTGCGGTTATGGGGAACCTACGGAGAGGTTCGACGATCTCAAGGAGATAGCAACGTTCATCCATTCCGATCTCCGCAAGAGGGTCCGCCTGGACACCAACGGATTGGGAAGTCTGATCAACGGCAGGGACATCGTCCCGGAGCTGAAGGGTCTGGTGGATTCAGTGTCGATAAGTCTCAACGCCAAAGATGCCGATGAGTATCTGGAGGTCACTCGCAGCAAGTTCGGACCCGGATCCTATCAGGCGGTCCTTGATTTCATCTCCGAATGCAGGAGCACGATCGACGGTGTGACCGTCTCCATAGTAGGAGGTTCCATCCCCCAGGAGTCCGAGGAAGAATGCGCCCGTATCGCCCAGAGGATGAACGTCGCGTTCAGGGTCAGATGATCAGAGATCGTCCATCGAGATCCTTATGCCGATCTCCGGTCCGTCGAAGTATTCCTTTATCCAGGTTATCTCGCACACCATATGCTTGCCGGCGTCCATCAGGTTCGATATCACTTCGTTCTTGATCCTCGGGACGTATCCGATATGCATACCGTCCTGATTCAGCACCTTTATGGCACGCGGATCGTACCTGTTCTGAGGTTCGCGGACCAGTTTCAGCACATCGCCCTCTTTCAGACCTGCCGTCAGTTCGAAAGGGTCTCCCCTGAAGCAAGTGCCGACGACAATGGTATCGGCCAAAGGCATCCTGAACGAGGATGGATTGAGCGGAGGCAGAGTGCTCGGGTCTATCAGGCCGTAATTATCGGGATTTATCGTCGGTAGGGTCATTGCATCAGCTCCTTGATCACCTTGTTGACCGCCTGGAGCTCCTCGGTGACGGAATCCATCAGCCTGTTGAGCTCCTCGGTCCTTCTGCGGACGGCCTCCCTGTCCTTCATGAAGGAGACCTTGTTGAACGGGTACGAGGACCTTATGGTCTCTATCTGCTACTGGACCTCGGCGATCTTCGTCTTCAGATCCTCGACGTAAATCGTATCGGCCTTGTCGGGATCCATGGTGTAGAAGAGGGCGCGTATCATGTCCAGGTTGCCGGTCTTGTATGCGTTCACGGCCTTCTCGAACATCAGTATGTCCTCATCGGTCGCGTCGGGATTGACATCCGGGTGCAGCTTCTTCACGAGCTTGGTGTAGAGACTTCTGAGCTCCTCGGCCTCCTCCTGGGTGAGGCATTCGGATTCTATGTAGTCCATGAGGGCCTTGATCGTATCGTTCCTCTGTTCGAGCTCGGTCATCATTTCCTTGTACTCATATTCTATCCGGGCCTCGATCTCTGCGATATCTGGCTCATCTTCCCTGTTCAGGTAGGAACGGATGAGGTTGAGCCTCCTCTTCGCCATGGAGAGCTCAAGCCTCTTCTTCCAGACCAGGTTCTCGAGGGCACCTATCTTCATCATGTACTCCGCCCTGAGGTCGGGGGCCACATGGTACACTAGGTCATCCCTCTCGATTATGAGACGGGTGAGCCTGTCCATGGAGTCCTCCTGTTTCAGGAGGGACGGTTTGACCATCGCATTCTCGGTTATCATGATCCTTACATGTCCCCCGAAGTATAATAACGGCTGGCTGTTATCTTTGTTATTTATTTTTAGATGGCCCGACCCATGTACGGCAGAAACCCATCCCGGACTCACTTTTATTATAGTCCTCTGTCAATCAAATCACGATGAGAGGAGAACTGTCAGACGGATTCGTTATAGTCAGGGACCAGACGGACGGCAACCATCTTTACGGCAAGGGCAACTACGGTTATCCGCGCAGCGGAGGCGGTGTCGATCTGGATCTCCTCGAGGCTTGTCTTCTGACGGAACTTGGGAAGCTGGATGTCTTCGACGGGAAGAAGAAGCTCTCGTTCGAGGATATGTTCAGATTGTCCTCGGAGCTCATCGACGG
>JAFUHJ010000149.1 GCA_017468935.1 Candidatus Methanomethylophilaceae archaeon | reverse complement strand
GTTCCGGTGACCTTGGCGATGCCTTTGGTCAGACCGAAGCCAGAAGAGACCGATGAGGGGTAGAACGAATAGGAATTCATCCCGCCGGACTTGGTACCTGAGGTGATGCTCACATCGGATCCGACCTTGACGTAATAAGTCCTGTCGGAGTCGTCATTGAGCTCAAGGCCATTGTGTACGAATTCGGTCAAAGGCTTGGCCGACGTCCCGTGATCGGAGACGGCGTCGGAACCATCCGTGAGGATGCAGACCGATGTGATGACCATGAGGACAGCCATAGCTATCGCTGAAACACGTATGATTCCGTCCATGATCAGACCTCAGTAGTTCCTGTTGTAGGGGTTCCTTCCGTTCTTCCTCTTGAAGTAGAGGTCCGGATTCTGCTGGACCACATTGGTCACCGCCTGCTTGTCCTCAGGGGATGCTGAAGGGTTGGTCAGGACCTTGAGGGCGTAACTTGCATTACCTCCGCGGTTCCTGCCCTGGAATGCCTTGACGAAGAACTTCTTCTCCTTGGGTGCCATGGCATCGAACTCCTCCTGCGATTTCCAGTGGGCGGCCCAGAATCCTCTGCGCTGAACCTGGGGTCCGGCCGCCTGAGCAACATCGTCGGAAGCGAAGATGTGAGGGGCGTTGTTCCTCAGCCTGACCAGGTTCTGCTTGGACTCCTCCGGGGTCTGGGGATTGCCGATGACCTTCTGGAAGTATCTTGTCCTGGCGACATCGCTCTTCAGAGAGGATAGGGTCTGATAGAGGTCATCATAGGAACGGACCTCGGAGATAGGTTTCTGCTGTCTCCTTCCCCTGCCTCTGCCATTGTTTACCCAGTTGCGCTGATAGGCCGCTCCGTAATACCTGGAGAAACCGTTGGCCCTTCCGTTGCCCTGGAAGCGATAACCGCTGCCACCGTCCTGTATCTGTCCATCCGGTGTGACGTTGAAATCATACCTCTGGCCGTTCTGGTCGTAGTAGAATCCGTCAGAATCCTGCACCATGTTCTTGGGCCTGTATCCTCCGGAGAATCCTCTTCCTCTTGACCAAACTCCTGTGTTGCCCCTGCCTTGAGACATCAGCTGCTCGTCAGAGAGGAACTTCTGAGGGTTCTGCTCGCGATACTGCCTGACGATGTCGATGTTCTGCTTGGGCGTGTTGGGGTTGGTCATGATCTTGTTATAGTATCTGGTGGCCTTGAGAGGGCTCATCCCACCGAAAATGCGGGACGTCTCGCTAGCCGACAGTACCTGTATACCGTTGTCTAAGTTGTTTCTTGAAGACATTGATTCACCTGTTTAGGTAAAGTCCCGGCTGATTCCCGCCGGGCGGATGTTCTGGAGGCCCAACCTCAGAAGGCTGGTCTGTTCCACACTTTCATGACGTCGACCTTCTTCTTCCCAGGAATACGTCTCGATATGACGATCCTGGTGACATCACCGAGCTCCTTATGGACCTCCAGCTTGCTCTCGGCCTCTTCCACGGTATCGGCCTCGTAGCGTTTCTTGGAGATCTCCAGTTTGGAGTTCACGTGAAAGACATCGACGACGAAGGGCCTCACTCTTTCACCTTGTTCTTGAACTGGGCCATCATCTCCTTTCCGTACTCGACATCGTCGATGATGGTCTCGTTCTCGATCTTGACTCCATCGAGGACCTTGGCGAACTTCGCCACGAATTCCGCGTATGCCTTCCAGAACTTTCCGTCGATAGGCATCTCGACGAACTGTCCGTTGAAGGATGAGGTGATCTTGGGGACGGGATCCCTCTGTGTGTCCGTCTTCTCGTCGTAATAGGAGACGAGTTTGAGTCCGAGGTACACACGATCCTTGTTGAAGGTCATGATGGGTGTCTTCTGTGTTCCCTTCCCCGCTGCTCCGGCTGCATTTACCTGCCCGAATGCGTTGTTCAACTGCTGTGCTACTGGTGTCTTGACGTTGTTGTCTGCCATACTTCTCAACTCCTTTTCTTCGTTGATCTAGCTTGTAAAAGGTTTGGAAAGAGGTTTTTACTAATGCAAATATAGCATGAGTAAAACGGTCTTTTTTGTCGAACATCGATGGTCGAAAATAAGAGGTGCCAAACAATGTCAGTAGCGCGAATTCTAGACAGATGTATCGCATTACCTAGAGGATGCGAACCACTGCCAATCTTGCAAAAATAAGACGTTTTTTAGATATGCTGGCTAGGGGTGGGTTACAACCCGGCGGCTGCACTCATTTTTTGTCATCCAGATAGGATTTGGAGTGCAACCGCACGGATTCGCCACTTTCCCAGACCGATCTAGTCCAATAATAGGCTCACCGCTAAAGTGTGTGGATTGACATTGTGGACGCATACTGACTAGGGAGATCTTTCTAAAGGATTGAATTCAACTCAGAATGATCGATCGATAATTCGATCCTTTCTTCCGGATTCAGCGAAATCCTTGATCGCAGCATCGAACTCTTCGGGATTCATGTCATCGAAGATATGGCGTCTCCACTTGGTATAATCGGAGTTGCCGGACTTGACCGCCGCCAGGAACATCTCTGTATTGACTATCCCGAACCTTTCCACGAGGCAATCCATACCGAGCCTGTACATCTCGCTCATTGTGAATACTTCGTTGGTGTCGCTCATGACTGCTCCCCCTCTATGGATAAGAAATCTACTGGGGATATCACATTAATCCTGCTATCCTTCAGTTTAAGAATAGTGAGTTCAAAGTATTGCGATTAGTCTGAACAACCCTTCTTATCGTGCGATCCCGCCTTCAGATCTGCCTTAAGTATGCTATTTTTCATCAAATTCTTTCGATTGAACTGCTTAACAATATTATCGTAATCATTATGATTGCAATCATAATATACTTGCATGTCTATATCATCAATCATGGCAAGGATCGATTTCATCGGCAGGACCAGGGAATTAGAGATACTTGAGGACGAATACTCCAATGCCCGGTCGTTCATACTGATGACTGGAAGGAGACGCGTTGGCAAGACGCGCCTGATCAAGGAATTCATCAAGGATAAGGATGCCTTGTACTTCTACTGCAACAAGGTCAACACCAGATCCATCCTCGACGAACTCTCGGCGTCCATCGCGCAATACTCGGATAGGACCTTCGGGGAATTCAGGGATTGGAAGGAGGCCTTCTCAGCCTTCGCCCACTGCAAGGACGGGAAGAAACTGCTGGTTATCGATGAGTTCCAGAACATGATCTACGCCGATAAGGACATAATAGCATACATGCAGGATATCCTGGACAACACCCTCTCGGGAGAGGAGGT
>JAFUHJ010000148.1 GCA_017468935.1 Candidatus Methanomethylophilaceae archaeon | reverse complement strand
TTCTCCTATTAAGAGCCTCATAGATCAAAATCATACCGAACCCTTTGAATCCCTTAGCCATAGAAAGCTGTCCGAGAAGATATGCCTGTGCGACCCCCTCTTCTGACCTGTTAATCTTCTTCAGCAGGGAATTTGAAAGTCCGCATTCATCAGGGACCTCCAGACATCTGATGCCCAAGGAGAAGAATCCCATGATCTCTAGCGTCTCAACGTCGTATGCGATATAGGTTCTGCACTCACACTTCTTCTCCATCTGGATGGATTTCTTCAAGAGGAACGTATCCGTAGATGAATCGAATGCCGATTCGAATGTGGAGAGCCTTTTGAGAACCTCTTCCTCTCCGAACTCGGACAACAAAGAAGTCAATCTGATGATTTTGTACGGCACTTCGAAACCCCCATGAACTCATAGAGATCTTCAGGATCCTCTGTGACGCCTTTGGTGGGACCGGGTATGTATGGACCGTACTTCTCGTAGTCCTCGATGGCCTTCGCTAGATTAGCGGCCGCTTCCGGTGTATCGATCACCATGGTCTCATAGAATGATTTCGTAGCCATCTTGTTTCTCCCTAGTGTCATAATACAGCCTGCTCTTATATTGATGTGTCGTTCTAGCGTCACTGTTTCAATGGGGCCAACGGTTTCTTCCGTACAGCATAGTTATATCCGATATCCTGTTCCGCCCCTTAATGTCGAACATCATCATCCTTAACGCAGCAGCGAGAAAGAACGGTAACACCACTGCCCTGGTCAAGGCCTTCACCGAAGGTGCCAAGGAATCCGGACACACCGTCAAGGAATTCTATCTTCAGACGATGACCATCCGCGGATGCATAGCATGTATGGGATGTGCCAGGAATGCCGACCCCTGCACACAGAAGGACGAGATGTCCCAAATATACAACGAATTCAAGACTTGTGACGTGGTCGTGTTCTCCTCTCCAGTGTACTTCTTCGGCGTTGCAGGACCTCTCAAGACATGTACAGACCGTCTCTTCGCTGTCTTTTCGAAATACGGATTCGAGGAGTGCCAAAGAAAGTGCGCACTGCTCATGACATCTGACGACCCCCAATATGAGCAGGCCGTGGATTGGTATCACAGGTTCACGGACAATGTCGGATGGGACAATATCGGAGAGATCCTGGGATCCGGAAGGACCAAAGAAGCGCATGACCTCGGTGCATCGGTCGAGTGAAGATACCATCTTAAGGCCGAAAAACTCAGCATCAAACCTTCTGGTACAATCAGATTCGGGATATTTTATCGAACCCAAGATAACTTCAAAAACCAAATTTGTTAATAATTTGAAGTTATTTGAAGTTCCATGAAAAGACCTCAGAAGGCACCTGGACTCTCGGACATCAAGCCCGATCCGTCCATATTCACAGATAGGGACCTCGTGGATCTTGCCAAGAGCTACAACTCGAGATACCTCCACTGGGATAGGCTCCAGTATTATGAGTGTGGAAGGTACGGACGCGATAACCTATGGTATCTGATGAAACTCCTGAGGGAAAGCTCTTGCCACAAGGTGGATATCGGAGACCTGTCGATAAGCTTCAACATCCCCGAGAGGCTCCAGCAGCCGTTGCATAGCATCGATCTCGCCCTATCCTCAGGGTTCATCCCCATGAAGTCATTCGATGACAAGAGGAAGGCGATGATATCTGTGAGCTCGATGATGGAAGAATCCATCGCCTCGAGCCAGATCGAAGGCGCTGCCACCACAACGAAGGATGCCAAAAGGATGCTCAGGGATGGAAGGGATCCAGTGAATATTTCCGAGAGGATGATCCTCAACAACTACAACGCAATGGATTTCATCCGCTCGAATCTAGACAAGGACCTCACACCGGAGCTCATCAAGGAACTGCATTCCATAGTATCG
>JAFUHJ010000147.1 GCA_017468935.1 Candidatus Methanomethylophilaceae archaeon | reverse complement strand
ATCTCCGTTAATATGTGACCCCTCATGGGTCAGAGAAGGATCATAGGGGTAGCGGCCATCCTGATAGCCACGACATGCTTCGGATTCCTCGGCCTATTCAACCGTTTCCTGCAGAACGACTTCGGACTGGCGTCCATCGATGTCACTTTCGTGCGCCTGTCCTTTGCGTCGATAGCCCTGCTCATAGCTCTAGCGATCTTTGCGCCCAAGACACTTCGCATAACACTGAGGGACATCCCGTACATCATACTGTTCTCGATCTTCAAGCTGCTGTCCGATCTGTTCCTTTTCAATGCCCAGACCACCACGTCGCTGTCTCTGGCGACCTTGCTTCAGATGACGTCCCCGTACTTCATCATGGTGTTCTCGTTCCTGATCTTCAAGGAGCAGATCACTGTCAAGAAATTCACAGCGATGATCATCGCAAGCATCGGCTGCGTCCTTGTCACGCACGTAGTGACTGGCCATCTGTCCCTGGATGCAGCCGGTATACTGAGCGGTATCATGTCCGGACTATGCTACGGACTCTTCCTGCTTGGTAACAAGGTGTATTACGACAGGGGCATGAGCCCTGCGGCGAGCTTGTTCTACACATTCATCTTCGCCAGCGTGATGATCCTCCCGTTCATCCACTTCGAACCTCTTGGGAACGCTTTCACCGATGTGACCGGTCTGGGAGCTTGTATCGTTTTCGGAGTGCTCCTGACATTGGTCCCGTTCTACCTCCTGGCGATCAGCCTGAGATATCTGGAACCAACGACAGTATCCGTGCTCGGCGTCATGGAGCTCGTGGCCTCGACGATGGTCGGATTCTTCTTCTTCGACGAGGTCCTGGAAGCGATAGACATCGGGGGGATACTCCTCGTCATAGCTTCGGTATTCATCATCAATGCTGAGGTATTCCTGTGGTTCCGCAGGAAATACGGTGAATACAAGCATGCTCCGGATAAACCCAAAAAAGAACTGAGCGGCGCTGTTGCTATGAACCGTACATTTGACGAGGATATGAGGGACAGACAATGAAGTCCTTGCTCCTGTCGATCCTTTACGGTATCCGAATCAGTTTCCATTCGCCAATATGGGGTTCACGTATCTATTGCGCTTTTTGGTCCCATTACCGTACTGTATCGCTGATACCGGACAGCGGTTGATGCATGCTGTACATTTGATGCACCTGCTCTTGACCCAAACGGGTTTCCCTTCCCTGAGCTCGATGGCCCTTTCTGGACAGATCCTCTCACATTGTCCGCAATGGATGCAATCATCGGTGACGTTGAACTTCTTTGTGGACATAGACAAGTGATACATGCTGCGGTTGAGACCGTTGGCAAACCCTCTGGCCGGCCTCTTCATCACCTCATCCAGCTCCTCACAGATGGTCTCAAGCTCCTCTTCCGCTTTCCTCAGGACCTCTGAGCTCTGTTCCGCGGTCTTGATGTTGTAATAGAATACGGTATCATCGGGCATCAGGACCGATGTGACATAATCTAGAGGATATCCCTTCTACGCGAGTACACGCTCCAGATAAGCGCCGGCTCCCCTGATGCTGCCTCCGCATGTGATCACCGAGAATACGTATGCCGGCCGACCTATCTTCATCGCTTCGATGAAATCGATTACGACATCCGATACCGTGTAGAAATACACCGGAAAGATGAAACCCATACGCTCCCCATCCTTCAGTTCGAAGGCGGTGTTACCATCCCTCAGCGCATCCGCCATGTTGACCATCGTTTCATCATCCTCGGCGATGGCCTTGGCCGCCATCAGGGAGTTCCCGGTTCCAGTGAAATAGAATATCATCTGATCCTTTCACAGTAGTGCAATTCTCGATACTAAATCCTAATGATGCCTGCTGCGGAGTAATTGGATACATCCAGGTGATTCGGTCGACCTTCAAGTCATGTTTATCTATCCGCCGTTCATGTCTGAATCAGGTGCATCGAATGGAGATACCGGATCACATTGAGGTTCGCGGAGCGAAGATTCACAATCTGAAGAACATCGACGTCGACATACCGCTGAACAGGATCGTCGGTATCGCAGGGGTATCGGGATCGGGGAAATCATCCCTAGCCCTGGGCACTCTCTATTCGGAAGGCTCCAGACGCTATCTGGAAGCACTTTCCACATACACCAGAAGGCGCATGACCCAGGCATCCCGTTCCGAAGTGGATGACATCCGTTATGTGCCTGCATCGTTGGCGCTGCACCAGCGCCCTGGCGTCCCCGGGATCAGGAGCACATTCGGTACCTCAACTGAGCTCCTGAACAGCATCAGACTCATGTTCTCCAGACTGGCCAACCACAGATGCCCCAACGGCCATTATCTGGAGCCCAACATCAACTTCGCGGCGATGATAGACATCGTCTGTCCCGTATGCGGGGCCACCGTCAATCCCCCCAGTGCGGAGGAGCTTGCGTTCAACAGCACCGGGGCATGCAGGGAATGCGGCGGGACCGGTGTGGTCCACGAGGTGGACGAATCCACCCTCATTGATGAATCGAAGACCATCGACGAAGGTGCCGTGCTCCCTTGGCAGACTCTCATATGGTCCCTGATGAAGGACATTGCCAGGGATAACGGGGTCCGTACCGATATCCCGTTCAGGGACCTCACCGACAAGGAGAAGGAATTCGTCCTCCACGGAGAGGCGAAGAAGCATCATCTGCTCTATTACAACGAGAAGTCCGGGAACGCCGGCGAGATGGATTTCACATACTTCAGTGCCGTGTATACGGTGGAGAACGCCCTTTCCAAGGTCAAGGACGAGAAAGGGATGAAGAGGGTTGAGAAGTTCCTCAAAATGGGTACCTGCCCTTGCTGCAACGGTACAAGGCTTTCCGAAGAGGCGCGTGCCCCTCTGCTCAGAGGGCTCTCCTTGGACAAGGTCTGCGAGATGTCCCTGTCGGAACTCGAAGAATGGGTGAAGGGCGTCCCTGATTCCATGCCGGAAGACATGAAGCAGATGGCCACCAACATCTGCGAATCTTTTCATGATACCTCCAGACGCCTGTTGGACCTGGGGTTGGGATATCTCACATTGGATCGTGCGGCATCCACGTTGTCGACCGGAGAGAGACAGCGCACCCAGTTGGCAAGATCGGTCCGCAACAGGACCACCGGCGTGCTGTATGTCCTGGATGAACCGTCCATAGGATTGCATCCAGCGAACATAGAGGGTCTGCTGGGAGTTATGGACGACCTGGTTAGCGACGGGAACTCCATCGTATTGGTGGATCATGATACTCAAGTTCTTTCGCATTCGGATTGGCTCGTGGAACTCGGCCCCGGTGCCGGAGCCGACGGAGGTAACATCATCGCGGAAGGCAGCGTAGACGATCTCGTCAAGAACGGTTCATCGAAGATCGGAAGATTCCTGAAGGACGGGAACCCCGGACTCAGGAAGAGGATCTCCAAGGAAGATATATTCGAACTCGGTACCATCGAGATGAAGACAGGGCACATCCACACTGTCAAACCCCTGGATGTCAGGATCCCCAAAGGACGTTTCACAGTTGTCACGGGGGTTTCAGGAAGCGGTAAGACCACCATGGTACTGGACAGCCTGGTGCCTGCCGTGGAGGCGGTCACGGAAGGAAGAACACTTCCTGATCACGTCGTATCCGTATCGGCAGAAGGCATCAGACACATCAAACTCATAGATGCCACACCCATAGGGATCAATATCCGTTCCACCGTCGCCACTTACGCCAATGTTCATGACGAACTTAGAAAGGTCTTCGCGAAGACCGACAAAGCCAAGGAGATGGGCGTCAAAGCGGGTGACCTTTCATACAACACAGGTTCGCTGAGATGCCCCTTATGCGACGGAACAGGCTCGATCAGCCTTGATGTGCAGTTCCTGCCAGATGTTGATATCCCATGTCCTGACTGCAACGGTTCACGCTACAGCCCGAACGCATTCAAATTCACAAGGACCAAGAAGGACGGTACGGTCCAATCGCTGCCGGAGATCATGGAGATGAGTGTCGATGAGGCGCTCGTGGCGTGTGATGACCTGAAGGTCGTCAGATCAAGACTCCAGACCCTCCATGACGTCGGCCTAGGTTACCTCACATTGGGAGAAGCGACCCCCGGATTGTCTGGAGGGGAGGCACAGCGTCTGAAACTGGCGAGCGAGATGGGACACGGCCAGGACGATACGATATTCGTGTTCGATGAACCTACGATAGGGCTCCATCCTCTTGATGTGCAGGTGCTCATGGGGATCTTCCAGAACCTTATCGACAAAGGTGCTACTGTCATCGTGATTGAGCATGACCTTGACGTCATCGGAAGTGCCGATTACATCGTGGACCTCGGACCCGGAGGCGGAGAGGCCGGCGGGACAATAGTTGCAGTGGGAACACCGGATGAGATCAAAACCGATACCGGCAGCGTCATCGGCAGATACCTTAGATGACGAGTTAAGTCCAATCATCTAATGTGCCGATTCCGGACCCTGAACCGTTACTGATGTTCAGACAGACTTCTTAATCAATTCAGCCTGTTCCTTCAGTTCGGCAACTACCTCTTCTCCAGGCTCCCATATGCCTTCGGTGAACGCACGTCTGTCGAGGGAGAAGCCTCTGCCCTCTCCATCGATGACCTCCATGGAGATGAACTCAAGAAGTTCCTTCAAAGCCGTCCTGCAGAATACTGTCCTCTTACCTCCCCCGACACCTGTCAGGATGGCTTTCTTCCCTTTCACCGCCGAGACCATATTTGGATCCCCCTGCTGGAGGGGACGGCTAAGCCAATCAAACATATTCTTGACCGCTCCCGGGATCTGATGGTTGTATTCAGGCGTGAACACCCATATCATATCCGCTTCGGAGACGGCCTTCCTTGCCACATCGACGGGATCGGGAGCGGGGAATTCGCAATCCTGATCCATGAAAGGTAATTGATATGGGTCGAGATACTCGACCTCAGCCCATTGGCTGACGATATCCTTCGCCATGAGCGACAGCTGACGATTGAACGATCCCTTCCTCTTGGATCCGACAACGAAAAGGAGCTTCTTCATGGGATCAGTACTCGATACCTTTCCTTGCATCGATACCTTTGTCCATCGGATGCTTGATGAGCTTCATCTCGGTTATGAGATCGGCATACTCCTCGAGCTCGGGGGTCAGTCCCCTTCCGGTAAGGACGATCTCCACGTGTGCGGGTCTCTTCTTCAGTGATTCGATGAGTTCCTGAGAGGTTATGAGACCTAGACGGACTGCATTCATCGCTTCGTCCAGCACCGCAAGGTCGTACTTCCCGGTACCTATGAGCTCCTCCGATTTCTTCAGTGCCTCATGCGCGGCGTCGATATCCGGTTGCTTCGGATTCTTTCCTACGAAATGGCTCAATCCCATGGAAATGACTGTGATCCTGTCAAGTTCGGCGCATGCCATCTGCTCCCCGTAACCCGCATCGGGTTTCAGGAACTGCAGGAACAGTACGTTCAATCCCCTTCCGGACGCCCTCAGGGACAGTCCCAAAGCGGCCGTGGTCTTCCCCTTACCGTTACCGGTGTAGATCTGAACAAGGCCGAGCTCTTTGCGGATATCTTCTGATTCCATCGTAACCACATGGATGGAATTGCCGTGTATGGATATAAAAACAGACTGAAGGTGCCGGGGCGTATCCCCGGCTTGGATTGTTTCACTCCCACTCGATGGTGGCACAGGGTTTGGGAGAGAGGTCGTAGAGGACACGGTTGACGCCTTTGACCTCGGTCAGGATCCTCTGTGTAATCTTGTTCAGGAGCGGCCAGGGGACCTCCTCGACGGTGGCGGTCATGGCATCCTTCGTGTTGACCGCACGGATGATGACAGGCCAGTCCCACAGGCGCTTTCCGTCCTTGACACCGGTTGACCTGTAGTCGGGGACGATGGTGAAATACTGCCAGACCTTGCCCTCAAGTCCTGCCTTCGCGAACTCCTCGCGGAGAATAGCATCCGACTCACGCACGGCCTCGAGACGGTCGCGTGTGATCGCTCCGGTACAGCGGACACCGAGTCCGGGACCGGGGAAGGGCTGCCTGTAGACCATGTTGTCTGGGAGTCCCAGTTGCTTTCCCACTACACGGACCTCGTCCTTGAAGAGGAGCTTAACGGGCTCTACGAGTTCGAAACCGAACTTCTCGGGGAGTCCGCCCACGTTGTGGTGTGCCTTGACCCCGTTGCTCACGAGTATATCAGGATAGATAGTACCCTGTCCGAGGAACTTGCATCCCTCGACCTTCTTGGCCTCCTCCTCGAAGACGTCGATGAACTCCTTTCCGATGATCTTCCTCTTCTGCTCGGGATCGGATACTCCGGCGAGCTTGTCGAGGAACCTATCCGTGGCATCCACATAGACCAGGTTGGCTTTCATCTGATTGCGGAACACATCGATGACCTGCTCGGCCTCTCCCTTTCTGAGGAGACCATGGTTGACGTGAACACATGTGAGGTTCTTTCCGATGGCTTTGATCAAGAGTGCCGCTACGACAGATGAGTCGACACCTCCGGACAATGCGAGGAGTACCTTTCCGTCCCCGATCTGCTTCTGCAGAGCGGCAACCTGTTCTTCGATGAATGCATCGGCGAGCGCGGGTGTTGTGATGCGCTCCATTGATTCCGGGCGTACGTTACTGTCCATATGGATTACCTGTCTCAGGGTAGGGGAAAAATCACTTAAAACGTTATAGGAAGGCGCAAGAGGACTAGCTTGTCCCGTGAAGAGTGGATATTGAAGAAGATGCGGGAAAGGTCGTCCCCTTGGATATGAATAATATGGAAACTAGCAATGCCGAGGGATGCTGTCTCAACTAGGAGCACTGCCCCAAAGTTTCCTTGAGGACAGGGATCGGATGCCAAATAGGATGATCCTGAGAATGCTCAGATCTTCCTGAAGCCGCGCAGCGAGAATTTGAAGAAGGTCTTCAGTGCATAGAAGATGGACCTGATGGAATTCCTGTTCTCACTGAATACACCTAGGATATTCCCAGTCCTGATGGCCTCAACGGCCTCCTGCCAATTTGTGACAGTATCAGGGAGCTCGACGTAACCGAGACCGACATGGCGGGGCACATGTGCATCCGAACCGGCTGTAACCGGCTTACCGATCTCCGCGGCGAGTCTCTGGGCCCTCCTGTTGTCCCTTCCGGTGGAACGGCTGTTCCTGGCCTCGGTACCATCGAAACACGGATTCCTGGTGTTGTCCTCGCCCAATCCAGACCACATCCTGTAAGGATGTGCGGCATAAGCATACCCTCCGGCCTCATGGATGAGGTCCACGGTCTCTTCGATCGATAATCTCGGCGGGATTTGCCT
Organism: Candidatus Methanomethylophilaceae archaeon; assembly: GCA_017468935.1. Taxonomy (GTDB): domain Archaea; phylum Thermoplasmatota; class Thermoplasmata; order Methanomassiliicoccales; family Methanomethylophilaceae; genus Methanoprimaticola. The sequence continues at coordinate 17,075 of JAFUHJ010000147.1, read as the reverse complement.
ATCGATCCCCAGAGCGATTATATGACCCACGGAGGAGGAGACCTCCTCCCCCGGGATCACTATAATGTCCTTGCGGTCCTTGAGGAGTTCGAATGCCTTGAACTCGTTGTGGTCCGTTATGGCGATGCAGCCTATGCCGCGGTCCTTAGCGACCGCGATGATGTCCTCTAACTGTGCCCTGGAATCGGGCGAGAACAGCGAGTGGACATGCAGGTCGGCTTTCATCTCACGTCTGCTCCGTCGAGGATGGGTGAATCCTCGTCTACCGTTATAACACAATCCTTCCCGTCGCCCAAGGCCATTATCTCGTCACCGTCGATGATCGCGGTGACCCTCTTGGGTGCGTTGGCCGGGAGTTTGATATCCTTGCCCATGAACTTACCGTCCACGACAGATGACATCTTGATCTTCACTGCCTCGAATTGCTTCAGCTCGATCCTGGAAGAGGAGTTCTCCAATCCGCAGTTTAGCTTCGTTCCATCAGGGACATCTGTACTGGGCTTCAGGAGCGCCACGCTGTTACCTCCGACCGTCTCGTCGTCCGCGGCCATGAGCATTCCGAACGATTCCACACCGCGGAACTTGGCCTTCTTCAGATTGGATATGACAAGGAGCCTCCTTCCCATCATGTAGTCCTTGGGGAAGAGCGATTTGATGTTCGTGACCAGCTGTCTGGGCCCGTCCTCCTCTCCGAGGTTGACCTTGAGGACGTACAGCTTCTCGGCCTCGGGGTGGTCCTCTACGGACACAATCGTACCGACGCGGATGTCCAGACGCCTGAAGTCTGCGAATGGCCCGGTGAACGTCTTGGGCTGTTCCTGCTGCTTGTTCTCCTTGGGCTTGTTGGCCTCCTTGAGCTCGGGGATGTCCAGCTTCTTGAAGACGGGGACGGAATCGTTGAGCTGCTGTCCGGTGACGACGTCCTTGGATGCCGCTCCAAGACCTGCCGCCTCTATGGTTCCCTCGTTACCGAGGAATCCCCATACCTTCTCTGCCGCCGCAGGCACATAGGGCCAGGACAGTACTGACAGTGCCTGTACGATCCTGAGGACGTTGTGCATAACCTTTCCGCATGCATCCTTGTCCTCCTTCACGAGCTTCCAGGGTGCCGCGTCGTTGAAGTACTTGTTACCGAAGGACGAGAGGTTCATGACAGCCTTCAGTCCCTTCTTGAAATCGCAGCGTCCGACGAGGTCGTCGAATTCCTTGACCACATCCTCGATGGCCTTGGTGACCTCTGGATCCATCTCCCCTGCGGGGATGGTCCCGAAGTTCTTCTTCGCGAAGTCCAGCGACCTGTGGAAGAAGTTACCCAGGTTGGCGACCAGTTCGGTGTTGACCTTGGTCTGGAAATCCTCCCAGGTGAACTCGGAGTCGTGGGTGTCAGGCATGACTGCGGAAAGATAGTATCTGACTACGTCCGCGTCGTATTTCTCCAGCACGCTGGGGATATCGATTGCCCCTCCGCGGCTCTTGGAGAGCTTGCCTCCTCCGATCATGAGGTACTCGTTGGCGGGTATGTCGTAGGGGAGCTGCATATCTCCCAGACCCATGAGGATGGCGGGCCAGATGATGGAATGGAACGGGATGTTGTCCTTTCCGATGAAATAGTAGTGCTTGCAGTCCGGGTTCTGCCAGTACTCCTTCCAGTAGTCGGGCTTGCCGATCTGCCTGGAGTACTCCACGGATGCCGAAAGATAACCGATGACCGCGTCGAACCAGACGTAGATGACCTTGTCATCCCAGCCCTCGATCGGGATGGGCACACCCCAGGACATGTCCCTGGTTATGGCCCTGTCCGTGAGTCCCTCGCCCTGGAGCCAGTTCTGGGTGAACGTTTTGACGTTCGATCTCCAATAATCCTTGTCCTTGACATAGTCGATTAGCTTGTCCGTGAAGGCGCTCAGCTTCAGGAAGAAGTGCTTGGTGGGCCTGATCTCGGGCGTGGAACCGCACAATGTGCAGTAGGGCTCTTTCAGGTCGCCGGGTTCGAAAGTCGTACCGCATGAGTCGCACTGGTCGGAACGGGTCTTCTCCGCACCGCACTTGGGACACACCCCCTCGACGTACCTGTCGGGGAGGAAGCGGTTGCATTTGGGACAGAAGTACTGCTCCGTCTCCTTGACATAGATGTAGCCCTTGTCCATGAGCTTCTTGAAGACATCCTGCACGACCTCGAAGTGCACAGGGCAGTGCGTCTTGTTGAAGAAGTAATGGATGTTGAGATCCTCGATGGCTTTCTTGTTGATCTCGTGATACTTGTCCGCATATGCCTCGGGGGTCATTCCGCATTTCTCAGCGGAGATGGTGATAGGGGTACCGTGCTGATCGGATCCTCCGACCATGAGCACCTCGTTACCGAGGAGGAGGTTGTATCTTCTGAAGATGTCAGGAGGCAGGAGGGACCCTGCTACGTGTCCGAGATGAATTGGCCCGTTGGCGTACGGCCATGCTATGTTTATGCAGACTTTCGACATTATTAACCGTGACTCAATTGCGCACGTGTTACTTATAACTCATGTCGGGACTGTCGACATGGCGCGCCTCTCCACACGGTCCAGTACGATCTTCCCGTGTATGAGCATCGCTATTCCGCCCAGACCCTCGACGATGATCAGTGCTATCCCGATACCTAACAGGCTCGGTGCGACCATGGCCACGATCCAATACGATATTGTGACGATGATATTCCTGACCAGTGTGTTGAACATGGCTTGGCCTGCTTTCTCCAATGATTGCATCAGCGAGGATCCCACGAACGTCATGGCGAAGACAGGGAGGAAACCTGCCATGGTGTATGAGAATATCACCATCTCGTCGTGCATGAACTCCATGTCCTCCGTACGGATGAATATGTCCGCCAGCAGACCTGCGCACAATGCGAACACAGCACATGCCACCAGCACCATCAGGAACGAGCGCTTTACCGAGAAGTAGTATGCGTCACGGATCATTCCGAACTCCTTCATACCGTACTCGGCGGAACATATCGCGACAAGGGCCCCTCCCATGGCCTGGGCCGGGATGACCGCGATGTATCCGATCCTCCACACCATGGTATATACGGCGAGACCCGCGGTCCCTGCACAGACGATCACGAACATGTTCAGGAATATGTTGAAGAAGTTCATGACAGTCAGTTCGATACTCTCGGGAAGGCCCACGTTGAGGATCTCCCTGTCCAGAGCGGGGTTGAACCTGATGATGTTCTTCCTCTCCAGACGGATGTACATCTCTTCTCCCTTGAGGTACCAGTAGAATGCCATCAGCGATGAGATCACGAAGGCGATGACCGTCGCCCATGCCGCTCCGGCGACACCCATGTCCATCCAGAATATCATGATCGGATCGAGGACGATGTTGATTCCCGCTCCAACGACCTGGATGGCCATGGAACGCCTTGCCGCACCCTCTCCCCTCAGCATACCGGACATCACTCCGCTCAGCACGATGAAGAAGGCGCCGAGATAGATGGGGAGACCGTAGGCAAGACACTCGCTCATCATGTCCCCTCCGCCCATAAGGTCGATAACCGGTTCCGCTGTGGCCACCAGTATGATCGTCAGGGCCATGGAGATCACGAACGTCAGTAGAAGACCCTGTCCGGCCACGCCGTTGGCCCTGTCATGGTCCTTCATACCGATGTTGCGGGCTATCGCCGCGGATACCCCGATACCCAATCCGTTACCGATGCCGATAAGGATGCAGTAGAGCGGATAGACGATACCCAACGCCGCCATGGAATTCTGACCGAGATCCGCCACCCAGAAACTGTCGACGATGTTGTTCAGGTTCTGGACGAAGAGAGCTACGGCTATAGGCAATGTAAGGGTGAGCACACCCTTCCTCTGATTGCCCAATAGGACCTTCACGCCCTCTGTACCCTCGGCCATGATCCTCCACTACCTCTGCCATCTATTTTAAAAGTTGGATTTTTCGTAAATTGCATCCCGGACCGACCTTTTTTACGAAATTCGTAGCCGTAGATACGGCTATAAATCCTATTCGTCCCAAGTCGGACTTTTCGGATATCCATGTGTTTTTTACCGAACACCTCCCAAAATGAGTATGTATGTGGCCATCCCAATGGACATCGTTTTAAACATGGTCGCTATTTCTGGCTTATGTCGGATGCACCTGCCGTCGAGAGGAAGGAGAACTATTTCCTCAGGACATTCTGCGTTCTGATCATCTTCTGCATTGTGTTCGTACACTACGAACCATGCTATCAGCTGTTCGGAATGAATGCATACGACTTCGTAGAGGGGGTCGGAAGATTCGCCATGCCAGTGTTCTTCATGATCTCCGGATACTATCTGTATTCTGCCGACGGACATTCCGAAAGGAATCTCAAGAAGAAGACCCTGAGGATCCTGATCCTCCTGGTCATCATGAAGGTCCTCTACTTCGTCCTGGACCTCATCTATTACGGTGCAGGCATCATCTCGTCCGACGAGCTCATCAGCGGCCTCGTTACGATGAACTGGTCCAACAAGCACATCTGGTTCGTCATATTCCTGTTCGCAGTTTACGTGCTGCACTGGGCACTGTACAGATATCACAAGGACTTCAAGTACTCGATGATCTTCGGAACGATCTGCATCGCCTTGCTGATCTTCACAGCGGACGTCTGCGCATGGGTCGGCATAGAGGACATAGCAGGCATCGGAACATACAACATGGGGCAGGTCCTCTACTGTTTCGAAGGTTTCTTCTTCTTCCCTCTGGGGTACTATCTGCACAAGCACAAGGACGTCACCGACAACTGGAACACGCTGATGCTGTTCGCCCTGCTGATAATCGGAGCGGCACTGTCCGTCTGGGAGGTACTGAACTTCCAGCCTATCACCGGTGTGTCCTACTCCAGTCTCTACTTCGGATCGGTCATCATCGCGATACCTTTGTTCCTCCTTACCTTCCGCATACCGGAGAACAGGCTCAGGAGCAGAGCCTTGGAATATATGGGAAGGAACACTCTGCCCTGGATGTATGCATTCTACATGGCGATCATGTTCTTCTTCAAGTTCGTGGTCATGCCCGGTATCGACGCACCAGAGGAAATCAAGGACCTCGTCGGGATACTCGCTTCCGCGGTGCTCGACATCATCCTCGCATACCTGATGTTCAAGTTCATGACCCGCATCTTCGGCAACAAGCTAACGAGGAGTGCAGAGTTCAAGCCTAATTGAGATCGCCTCTGGACCAATGTACCAGATAGTCAGGTCTGCATCAACTATAATAAGGTGTTAAGGTTTTCGGGGACACATGGGAGTGGCCAAAGACCTGTTCGTCAGGTACCGGGAGATCATCATGTATCTCATCGTAGGAGGTGCCACCACCGTCATAAACTGGGGATCCTACTACCTTTTCACGGATTTCCTCTCCTTCGAACTGAATATAGCCAACATCACATCATGGATCATATCGGTGACCTTCGCGTTCTTCACCAACAAGCTGTATGTGTTCCAATCCAAACATCTCGATATGAAGACGATGACCAAGGAATTCTCTGCGTTCGTAGGCTCCAGGATATTCACCGGTATCATCGCATGGATCCTGTTCCCCATACTGCTCTATCTCGGGATCGACAGGTTCATCATCGAGACCCCCGGAATGCTGGCCAAGATCATCACCAGCGTGGTCGAGATCGTCCTGAACTGGGTCCTGAGCAAGTACTTCGTATTCAGGAAGAAACCCGAACAGACGGAATGAACCCCTGATCCTGCATACAATGTCGGGGCTAAACCGACCCATTCGTTCAGAACTCTGCACTGTCTGGCTAGTTATCACTGTCATGTTTTTATTGACACATGACATCCTCGAAACATTGCGCTCAGCGCTTCACGAGGCGATTGATTGATTAACGGTAACCCAAAGGCACTGATCCCGATACTGGTATTCGTCATACTCTATCTCGGATTGGGAATAATTCTTGAATACGGACTGGGAATAACACAAGGATTCTACAGCATCCCTGTGCTGCTGATATTCCTGATCGCATTGGCGATTGCATATCTGCAGACGAAAGCTGATTCGGATGAACGTTTCATGATCATGGCCGGAGGGGTCGGGAACCCCAACGTCTTCATCATGATCCTCATCTTCCTGTCCGCCGGTGTCTTCACTGGGGTCATGAACAGGGCCGTGCGGAGAGTGTGGCCAACTTCGTCCTTACTTATGTGCCGATGGAGTACGCGGTCATCGTCCTCTTCCTGGTTAGCGCCTTCGTATCCCTATCCATGGGAACATCGGTAGGTACCATCACCGTCATCACACCGATCGCAGTATCCATCTCGGACATTACCGGTTTCAACATGGCCCTCTGTGTCGGTACCGTCATCGGTGGTGCGATGTTCGGGGACAATCTGTCATTCATATCGGATACCACCATCGCTGCATGTAACGGACAGGGCTGCAACATGAAGGACAAGTTCAGGGAGAACTTCTGGATAGCGCTACCTGCGGCAATTGCCACGATAATCGTGATAGCTGTCATGACGGTCTTCTCCGGCGGAGGATCTGGAACACCCGGGGAATACGACCTGGTCCTGATCATCCCGTACCTCATAGTCCTGATCGGAGGTATCGTGGGCATCAATGTCTTCGTGGTCCTGGCTGCAGGTATCGTCACAGGTTCCATAACCATGGTGGCGACCGGAACGGTCGATGCGCTGGACCTGCTGCCGATGATCAGTGGAGGAATGGGCGGAATGCTCGAGACGGCGATGGTAGCCATCCTGGTATCCGCAATATGTGCGCTCATCGCCTATAACGGCGGATTCGATGCCCTCCTGTCGTGGATCAAGAACATATTCAAGAGCCGCAAGGGCGGAATGCTCGGTATTGGATTGGTCGTCAGCGCAATGGATGTCGCTACCGCCAACAACACCGTCGCCATCGTGATGGCCAACCCCATCGCCAAGACCATATCCGACGAATACGGCATCTCATCTAAGACCACGGCTTCCATCCTGGACACGTTCTCATGCATCGTTCAGGGTATCCTGCCCTATGGGGCACAGATGCTCATCGCGATATCCGCGGTCACCATGCTCGGATTCACGGTCACGGCATTCCAGATCATCCCGTATCTGCTCTACCCGTACATGTTGCTGATCAGCGTGCTCGCTTCCATATTCTTCATCAGGAACAAGAGGAAGGAACAGGTAGCAGATGCCTGAAGAGGATAATCAATGATCCCGGGGCGGTCGCCGTCATTATGGCGGTACCGCCCCCTGGATCCATCTTTCTGGACAGTTCTGCCCGAACGGACGTGGGTTCCGACTTATCTTATTTATATTATTATTAGAATCGACCGAACCATGCGGATAGCAGCGGTCCTGATAGACAGATGTCAGAACAGGAAATGTAATCACGAATGCGAGAAATTCTGCCCTCTCAACAGGACAGGTGTGGAATGCGTCACGTTCGGCGAGAAAGGTAAACCGATCATCTCCGAGGAACTCTGCCAGGGCTGCGGAATCTGCGTGAACAAATGTACTTTCGATGCCATCAAGATCATCGGTCTCGCCGATGAGCTGAAGGAGCAGATGATACACCAGTACGGCGAGAACAGCTTCCGCCTGTACAGGCTGCCCGTCCCCAAAAAGGGGCTGGTGACCGGTATCCTCGGACCAAACGGTATCGGAAAGTCCACTGCCATCAAGATGTTGTCAGGTGCGGAGATCCCCAACCTCGGGAATTACGAGAACCCCCCTACCAAGGAAGAGGTGCTCAAGCACTTCGCGGGGACCGAGCTGCACGACTATCTGAAGAGCGTCTATGAAGGAAAGGTGAAGACCGCCATCAAACCCCAGTATGTCGACCTTCTGCCCAAGGCATCCAACGGTGTGGTCAGGGACCTCCTCTCGAAGGTCCAGGAGCGCATGACCTTGGAGCAGGCTGCGGAGATATTCGACCTCACGGAGGTCTTGGACAGAGAACTGTCCAAACTGTCCGGAGGAGAGCTTCAGCGCCTTGCCATGGCCGCCACCATGATGAAGGATGCCGACGTCTACTTCTTCGACGAGCCTACATCCTACCTCGATATCTATCAGAGGGTGAAGATGGCCAGGCTCATCAAGGATCTCAGCGCCGAGAAGCAGGTCATGGTCATCGAGCACGACCTCGCTATCCTGGACTTCCTTGCCGACAACGTGAACGTCGTGTACGGAACGGAGGGAGCATACGGAGTATTCACGATGGCCAGACAGGTCAGGGCCGCCATCAACGTCTATCTCGACGGATATCTGCCCGAGGAGAACATCAGGTTCAGAGACAGGCCCATCGAGTTCGAGGCGTCGCCCCCCAGAGCGGACTGGCAGACTGCGGACATCATCTCCTTCAAGGACCTGAAGAAGGACTTCGGGGAGTTCAGACTGGACATCTCCGGAGGAGCCGTCAAGATAGGTGAGTCCGTCGGTATCGTCGGACCCAACGCAACTGGAAAGACGACATTCGTGAAGATGCTCGCTGGCGCTATCGATCCCGATTCCGGAGATATGGACAACAAGGTGAAGGTCGCATACAAGCCGCAGTACATCTCCGCCGACTTCGACGGTACCGTACAGGACCTCCTGTTCATGAAGTACTACGACACGGTCAACACCAGCTTCTTCACCGGAGAGGTACTAGAGCCCCTGGGCATCAAGCACCTCATGGATAAGCAAGTCAAGAACCTGTCCGGAGGAGAACTCCAGCGCGTTGCGATCACCATGTGCCTTGCGACCGAGGCGGACATGTATCTGTTCGACGAACCCTCTGCATATCTGGATTCGAACCAGAGGATGAACGCCGCGAAGACCATCAGGAGGATGATGGAGAAGACCGGACGCAGCGGAATGATCGTCGATCACGACATCTACTTCCTCGACATGGTCTCGGATTCCATGATGGTATTCGGAGGGGACCCTGGACACCACGGTATCGGTGACGGACCCTTCGACATGCGTGACGGAATGAACAGATTCCTTGCAGCTGTGGACATAACATTCAGGAGGGATGCGGATTCTCACCGTCCAAGGATCAACAAGCCCGAGTCCAGATTGGACAGGGAACAGAAATCCAAGGGCGAGTACTACTACTCCGACGCTCTCCAACAGACGAATCAGTAAGGGGGCATACATATGGGAAAAGCAGATACGCACCTGCACACCCAATACTCGGGATACTCCAAGCTCGGAGTGATGAAGTTCCCCGAGTCGGTGATCTCACCGGAGATGCAGGTTGACCAGGGAAGGAAGAACGGGATGGATGTCATCGCGATCACCGATCACGACGAGACCAGGGCCGCCTTCATCGCCCAGGAATATGCGAAAAGATACGATGATATCGAAGTAATAGTCGGTGAGGAGATCACCACCCACGACGGAGAGGTCATAGGATTGTTCCTCAACGAGAGGATCCCCGAGGACCTTCCCATCGGGGAGACTATCGACATCATCCGTGAACAGGGAGGGCTAGTCATCGCACCCCACCCGTTCAGCTATCACGTTTTCGGACTCAAGGAGCAGATGCTCGTCATGGACGTCGATGGTTTCGAGACCATAAACGGCGGACACCCCGACTCCTATTCCAACAAGTTCGCCAAGATCGTCATGGACAGGTATCCCGGCAGATGGGCCGAGATGTCCGGATCCGACGCTCATTCCCTGTACACGTCAGGATACAACTGGACCGAGTTCGAGGGCACCACCGCAGAGGACTTCAGGAAATCCATCCTCAACAGGACCACCAAGGCTGTCGGTATGCCCGCCCCTGTCCTCGGTCAGGTACAATGGAGCATCGAGGTCGCACTCGGCGGGGCCAAGCTCATCAGGAAGGCACTCAGGGGCCAGCTCGTACAGGAACCTGACGACCACCTTGTCGAGAAGATCCTGAAGATCAACGATCTGAAGAAGGTCACGGGAATCCTGGCCGCATACGCTTACGCAACACCGTGGATGGCCGGTCTGGCCACCGTGCTCAGCACCGCATGGCTCGCCAAAGGCGCCAGGAGGATGAACGCCCAGATACCTCAGCGTCTCGCCGAGGTCGAACGCATCATCGAGGAATACGATGCAGGTAGAATCTAACATCTTCAAAGTGGGAGTGAACATCCCTCCCGAATTCCTTCAGACGCTAATGGATTCCATCAACGACAATATGGAATCGCTCTATCCGCTCTACGACCGCACTTTCAACTATTGGCCGGTCAAAGGTACATGGAGACCGCTGCCCGGATCCACCCCATATAACGGGACCATCGGTAAGATCGTGGTCGCCGATGAGATAAGGACGGAGTTCACGGTAAGGGAGAAGGACCTGAAGAAGGTCCTGGAGATCATCAGGGATGTCCACCCTTACCAGGAACCGGTCATCGACGTCATACCGATGATCGAGTGGAAGAGTATCACTCCTTCGGACGCAGACTGAAGACGTTGTCGAAGGTCTTCTGCATCCTGTGGATCTTGAGACTCTGTTTGCGGTAAGCCAGTTCATCCGGGTCCATTATCCCGATCTCGGCAAAGCTATCGAGCGCATCGGTGGCGCCCTCATAATCGGAATCTACCCCTACCATCACATCGATCAGCCTGTTGCGGCAGTAGATGGTCTTCGGGAGTACCCCGCCGTTGTCATCAAGGAACTCATCCTTGATCTTGGGGAACAGATCCAGGTTGTTGCAGCACTGCACCTTGAGTTCGTCGAACTTCTCGGCACCGAAGAGACCGTCGATATAAGCCTCCGTGACCTTGAACCTATCGTAATCTGAGAGGTCCTGAGAAAGCGCATACTGTCCTGCCATCACGGACAGGCCGTAGTTGGAGTCCTTGCCGGAGCGCATCATGAGATCGACCAGGAAATCCTGCTTCGATGTCGTATCGATACAATTCAGATACCTCTTCACCTTGACCTTGTTCATGTCGTTGAGAGAAGCATACCATTCATCCAATCCGACTGCTGAGATCTCTGCCGGTGTTTCCTGACTCATGATCCTCTAATCGGTCCTTGTTGTTTATAGAATTGCCGATTGTTATGATTCTGGGCGGGTTGTGCATGCGGGGCATCATGAGGGATTCGGACGTCCATTTCAAGTGTTTCTCGAAGTCCTCGCATCTGCTGAAGCAGTTCCTGTCGCAGAACCTGCAGAACTGATCGCTGCACGGAGCAGGGGTCACAGAGACCTCCACCGCCTCTCCGAACCTCCATTTGATGGCTTCTTCTATCTGGATCTCTTCCTCGTACGATTCCTCCACATGCATGTCCTTAGGGACGATTAGATGAAGGTCCACGAAGATACCGTGACCGTACTTGATCAGCCTGACCTTGTAGATGTCTATCCAATCATCATGCCTGTACTCGTTGAGCAGATCGGCCATCTGCGACATCAACTCATCATCGTTCCTGTCCATGGAATCATCGATGCTCTGTTTGATGACCCTGAGCCCGGTGTATCCGATTATCAGACCGAAGATTATGGCGATGGATGAATCGAGCCATGCCGCATCGTATCCGAGAGCGATGGCGATGTACACGACGATCAGGCCCAAAATGATACCGACCGAGGAGTACGTATCGGAACACAGATGTCTCCCGCTGGCGACGAGTGCGGGGGAACGGGTCTTCTTCCCCTTGGTGATGGCGGCCCTGCCCACGGCAAAATTGACGACTGCGGCACCGGCGATGATAACCAGACCGATATCGAGCTGCTTGATCTCGCCGGGATTGAGGAAGGACAGTACGGATTCGTAGATGATGAGTCCTCCTGCCACGAGGATCATGGACCCTTCGATGATAGCGGAAATGTTCTCTATCTTCCCGTGTCCGAATGGATGAGACTGGTCCGCGGGCTGTGCCGACAGATACAATGCGTACAGTCCTATGAATGCGGCCACCACATTCACTATGGATTCCAAAGCGTCCGTCAGGATGGCGACGGAACCCGTCAGATAATATGCGACGAACTTGATCGCCATCAGCAGAAGGCCGACTACCGCAATAATCTTCTGAAAATCGAAGTTGGCCTTTGCCGCATTATCCATGGTCAAAGGAACGTTTTTTCGGTATAAATCGATTGTTTTTAAGTAGATGTATTTAAAATTTTTTAGGAATTCCTACTTTTTCCAAGGGTACGAGATGTTCTGTCCATCTGGCTCCACCGAAGCTCATCGATCGGACGCGTTCTTCTGACCTCTGAATGCAGAGGTGATCATACCGACGATGCACATCGCCAGACACACCATGAACGAGTAGCTCATCACCTGCAGGAATGCTTCATATGTATCCGGCCTCAGATTGTCCATGGAACCCATGATGATGGTGATGAAGAACATGGCGATACCCATGCTGACGATCATTCCGGTCTGCCTCATGACCGCGAGGACCCCGGAAGCCTCGCTGGAATGGCTTGGAGGGACCGCCGACATGATGAGCGTGGTGTTCGGGGCCGAGAACATAGCGAACCCGATTCCACCGATGGCCATGGACACGAATACCATGTATACCGGTGTATCCAGCGTGAATGAGATGTATATGGCCAGGCTGATCGAGGTCAGGATCATCCCGACCGTGGGCAGGATGATCTTGTTCTCCATCCTGTCGGTCAGCTTTCCGAAAAATGGCGAGCATATGCATTGTATCAGAGGCTGCGTGACCATGACGATCCCTGCCTCCGTCGATGATAACTGACCGATGCTCTGCAGGTACAGAGCCAGGAAGAACGATATCGAATACGAGGATGCGTAGCTCATGAAAGCCGCTATGCATGAACCGGTGAACGGCCAGTACTTGAACAGATCCATGTTCAGAAGACAATCCGCATTGCCTATCTGGGACCTGACGAACAATATCATGAATATGATACCGATGATCACCGCGATGATAGCCCATGTGGCGGGCAGGTTCATCACACCGCCCATCGTGAGGAGCACCGCTGTACCGTAAAGTATGGAATCCCTGGTATCGAACACACCGTTCGGATCCGCTGATATCTCGCCCTTGAATCCCGTCGTGATCAATATGATGGATGCGGCTGCGAGCGGCACGGTGATCAGGAAGAGCAGCCTCCAACCTATCAGGTCGTTGAGGGCACCACCGATCACAGGACCCAGGGACAGGCCCATGTAGATGAACATGGTGTTGTATCCCATGACCGTTCCCCTGCGGTTCTTAGGGGTGACATCGGTCAACATAGATATGCTAACCGTGGCCAAGGAAGCGGCCCCGCACCCGATTATCCCCCTTCCGATGACCACGAACCAGAAATCGGGAGCGAGACAGGCGACGAAACACCCTATGACCACGATGGTAAGACCTATGATGAACATCCTCTTCTTACCGATGATATCCGCCAATCTGGCGAACGGGACCATGAAGATGACGGATGTCAGCAGGAATGCTGAGTTCACATAAGCGAGGTCGTGGGACCCGACATCGAATTCCTCGCCTATGTTCACAAGGGAGAGATTCATCATGGTACTCAGCAGAGGGGCTATGAAGCCTGAGATGTAACATGCCAGCACAACGGCCTTTGCCTCCTTCTCCGAGTAACCCATAAAGCACCACATGTGCTGTGCACTTAAAATAGGGAATGGGTGATTTTGGGGACATGGCAGTATACAACGACATCGTCGAAACGATAGGTGAGACCCCCATAGTCCGTCTGAATAAGCTCCCTGAGAAAGGATCGAAGGTCTATGTGAAGATAGAGAGGGGAAATCCGGGCGGATCCATAAAGGACCGTGCAGCACTATCGATGATCGAGGATGCCGAGGCCAGAGGTATCATCGGACCTGGAGGGACAATCATAGAGCCCTCTTCCGGAAACACCGGTATCGCTCTGGCGATGATAGCTGCCGTTCGCGGATACAGGATGATAGTAGTCATGCCGGACACCATGTCCCTGGAGCGCAGACAGGCCATCGGTGCATACGGTGCGGAGATCGTTCTCACACCCGGTGCAGGGGGCATGGGTGCTGCCGTAGAGAAGGCCGAGGAGATCGCCAAGGAGACAGGCGGATGGGTGGCAGGACAGTTCGACAACCCAATGAATGCAGTAGCCCACCGTGTCGGTACTGGGAAGGAGATCCTCCGCGACCTGCCTGATGTGGATTACGTATTCGCGGGATTCGGTACCGCCGGTACTGTGACTGGTCTCGCCATGGCATTCAAGGATGCGGGTTCGAAGGCCAAAGTGATCGGAGTGGAGCCTGCAGAGAGCCCTCTTGTCACAGAAGGAAGGGCCGGAGCTCACAAGATCCAAGGCATCGGTGCCAATTTCGTCCCAAAGATATTCGACAGGGAGCTTCTGGCCGATGTCATCACCGTCAAAGGCGATGATGCCATCAAGACCACAGTGGACATGGCCCGCAAAGAAGGCATATTCTGCGGAATCTCGTCTGGGGCCGCCGTATTCGCGGCCCTGAAGAAGGCCGAGGAAGAACCCGACAAGGTCATCCTCGCCATATTGCCCGACGGCGGAGAGAAATACATGAGCACCGGGATCTTCGACTGATCTCAGTGACTGACGGTCTTTGGGTTTATCAGTTTGCTGATGACCGCTTCCTTGACGAAAGGATTGAACTCATCAAGGTCCGGTTCCTCATCCAATATCCTTTGGATGGATCCAGCCACGTGGGAGAAGATGGCCTTGTACGCCTCGCAGGATGCTCCGCCATTGTTCTCCAACCCATTCTCATAACAGGCATCGACGCTGCACCCGCCGTTGCAGTACTTGAAGATCTCGCATGAGGCACATTTGTCGCGCCTCTCTATGGATCCTGCTAGTATGTTGCCGAAACCCTCGGTCTGGAACGCTTCGGCGATGGTATCGATATCGTCTATGTTACCCATGCAGAAGCTCTTGGGACATGCCTTAGCACACGGATACAATGAACCGTCCGGATACATGCACAGCCATTTGGTCAGGCATGATGTGTGGGCACAATCTGAGGGGAACGGTTCTCCCAGATAGTTCATGATGTATTGATAGAAGGGCATCAGGGGGACCCTGACGGTCTTGTCGTAGAACCATTTGTCGTAGGCCTCTATGCTCCCCTTTACGAACTCATCAGTGTCCGGGACGTACGGTCCTCCGCATCCGGCACCGATGACGGGGGACAGCGACACGCTTATGTCCTTCTCCCTGAAGTACTCGTATATCTCCCTCTGCCTCGAGGCGGATTCCTTGGATATCGTGGCACCGACGGAATACTTATTGTCCTTGTCAGACATGGTCCTGAGGGTCTTCTCCACATCCTCGGCCCTGAGGATACCGTTGCATGGGCCCTCGTAGGACACTCCGATGTTGATCTTCTTCTCCCTGCAATATGCCATGAACCTCTTGTTCAGAAGGATCCCGTTGGTATTGATGGTGTTCCCGTACCTCATGGAGTTCTTCCCGAAGTACTTCTCCTCAAGGGCCATGACCTGCTTGTAGAACGACATGGGCAGCGTAAGGGGTTCTCCGCCGTGCCAGATGAACCATGCGGTCTGATACTCCTCGGATGCCATCCTGATGAGCTTCTCCACCCTTTCGATGGAGATCTCGCCCTTGACCCTCTCTTCGGGCGTGTGATAACAATGCTTGCAATCGATGTTGCAGAAAAGCGTGGGTTTGATAACTATGGTGATATGTGGCTTCATGATCGGATGATCCCGTCACGGACGATGCACCGTGACGGCATTATGTGCGGTGATCAGAACGGCCAGAATGTCCAGGCACCGAAGAATCCGTCAGTTGCGTAACAGCAACAGGCCACAAGGACCACAACTGTTCCGATGACACACAGGTGCCAGCCCCATGTGTTACAGAATCCCTTGTCGTTACAGCAGGAGTAGTCGCATCCGCTGAGCTCGGAGTGCTCGTTGTCGGCCTCCTTGTCGAAACGCTCTGCGTGATCGTTATCCTGAGGAAGTCCCTCCATGGAGAACGCGATGAAAGCGTTGGGGGACTGGATCTCGTACATTGCTGTCATTTTGGCGATGGATTCTGCATCGTAGGACATTAATTTCACCTTATCAGTGGGGGTCTGATATGTTGGCTAAGAATTTGCCATTATTTAATATGTCACACCGGCGCACGCACCCGCGCGACTGCTGGACATCCATTATTTATCGTAAGTGTGCGATGATGAAGCATGCTCGGATACACCCTTCCGTATTACAACTGGTTATCCCCTGCGGACAACAGGATCTACCGGAGGTACTATTGCGAGGGCTGCCACCAGCTGAAACAGGGTTTCGGACTGACGAGCACACTAACCGTCAATTACGATATGACGTTCAACACGATACTCCTGAACAGCATCGCCGGGGATGTCCTGGATTTCGAAGGCACCCATCGCAGGCTATGCTTCCTGGATAAGCCGAAAGCGGATTCCGATCTACTCCGCGACATGGCCGCGTATACGATGATATTGGTCAAATGGGAGCTCAGGGACGACGATACCGACAACCCGTCGGTGAAATCCAAGATCGCCTCCACGGCTCTGTCCAAGGCCATCAGAAAAGCTGTCGACATGTTCCCCGAATACGACAGGATGGTCGGGGAGGGATTCGCCAACCTGCACGAACTGGAGCTCCAGGGATGCAAGGATGCCGTGCTCATGGGAAGAACGTTCGGAGAGGGCCTCATCGGACCCCTCAGGGACATCGCGGGTGACTGTGCCAGCGATGATCTCGACAACGTATTCAGACAGCTCAGCACCGTGGTTTATCTGATGGATGCGATAGACGATCTGGACGAGGATTTCAAAGAAGGCACGTATAATCCCCTCCTGCCGGAGAAAGGCTACAAGAACTCCAGCGATTACAGGCTGAAGAACGTCTACAGCCTGACATCGATGCTCAACGGCGAGATAGGTTCCCTCCAGGAATCGTATTCGAAGATCAGACCTCAGCTGCGCACAGCACAGGGTATATGCGACAACATCGTCTACATGGGGATCCCCGATTCCGCCAAGAAGGTGATGATGGGCAGCTCCACAGCAAGGACGAGCGTCCAGAACGTGATGTCCAACCGCAAACAGCGCATGTCAGACGGAACCTGAGGGGTCGTATTCAGTACAGACGTCCAATTCGTACTTCTCCTCGCCGGT
>JAFUHJ010000146.1 GCA_017468935.1 Candidatus Methanomethylophilaceae archaeon | reverse complement strand
CCACGGGACTTGGCATATGTCGGCATTCAGGCCCCTTCAATCCATCCTATCCAACAGATACCTGGAATCCCTGGGATTCCCAGATATGCTCCAGATGTACGAGGAAGC
This sequence comes from Candidatus Methanomethylophilaceae archaeon, assembly GCA_017468935.1. GTDB lineage: Archaea > Thermoplasmatota > Thermoplasmata > Methanomassiliicoccales > Methanomethylophilaceae > Methanoprimaticola. Next base: position 3,178 of record JAFUHJ010000146.1, on the reverse strand, counting down.
ACATAACAGACTGGCGAACCGCCGTATACGAGAAGTACGTACGGTGGTGTGAGAGGGTAACCGACATGATTATACATCATGTCGGACCCTACTCGATCTCTTCATCCGATTCTCACGCCGACAAGTTTTCGGACGTCTGGCTCTTGTTCTGTGTTTCTACTTTACATGAATCGTGTTCTATGTTTTGAGTCTACCAAACATGTTATTATACGCAAAATGATGTAACACAAATCATGGAATGTGATGACAATAAAGTGGACAAGGTTCCGTTGAACGGAACATTGAAGAAGAGTACACTGAAACAGGTCCACACTTATGATGAACTGCCGGAGGAGGTACGTGCAGCGCTCATGGGAAGGCTCAGCCGCCGTACCAACAAGGAGACCACCCTCGCGAAGATGGACCAGAGGTTCATGATGACCGTCCTGGTGTACCTTTATCACAACCGTCCCGCTCTGAAGAGCGATATCCACGCAGACGTGTCACGCAACGCCAGTATGAACGACAGGCTCATGACGCTTGTCTCTTTGGGCCTCGTCAAGGTGTACAACACCGTCAGATACAATTCCAACTACATCGTGCTGACCCCGAAGGGTCAGAGGGTCGCCAGGATGATCGAGGAGATGATGAACGTCATCGAGAACGAGCCCGACGACATAGACGAGTTCGGTATCAGAAGAGAGATATGACGTCGCCCGCGTATTGTACGAGGATCATCTTCGGATCCTCCTTGAGCCAGGCTTCCCTGGTCATGGATCCGGAGAGGACACCGACGAATGTCGCGCCCGCATCCTTGGCGGAATAGTAATCCGTCCTGTTATCGCCGAGATACAGTATCTCGGAAGGTTCCACACCGAGCTCATCGGCGAAGTAATACATCGCCTTCGGCGACGGTTTGGCATCATCGTAGTCCGCGTAATCGCGTCCTACGACGGCATCGAACGATTCCCTTATACCGGCCCCGCTCAGGGCCGTATTCCCGTATTCGCCGCTTCCGCGTGTGAGCAATCCTACCTTCAGACCCCTTGCTTTCAGTTCCTTCACACATTCTATGGAGTTGGGGAAAGGTCTCGCCTCATGCACGAACTCCAGTTCTATCTCGGTGAGCCTTCTGTCGATCTCCTTGCCGATGGCAGGGAACTCATCCGCCCTTCCGTGGGCTTCCAGCCAATCGTAGATTGGTCTTCTTAGCCTCTTATCCGTCGTGAACACCAATTCGTCGAAGGGGATGCCGTGCCTCGCACAGGCGTCCTTGTCGGCCATATCTATCGCAGCATAGTCGACATGGGTGTTCAGGAAGGTGCCGTCGAGGTCGAACCCGACGGCCTTGATGTTGTCGAACATCTCAGTTCCTCTGGGGAGGCCAATTTCCGCGGAGTCTTCCGCCCTCACGGAGCGGGTCCATGGTACAGACCTCCAGTCCGGGGACGATCATCCTTACGGACGGCACTCCCAATTCGGGACGGGTCAGGTCTGCGCAGATGACCTGGTCGAATCCTGCGTCCATGAGTGATTGCAATACCACCTCGATATCGTCGAGCACGTAGTCGGTGGACCTGTCCTCGATATCCTCGAGGTAGATCTTCTTCTGGTTCTCCCCGAACCACATGTGGTTGACCTGCTTGATCTTGTCGTAACCCATCTCCTGGGTCTTCTTCTGGATCTGTGCGTTGATCTTCATGCCGTGCTTGTGGGTGGTCCTGCTCTGTGCCACCTCTGTGATCGCCCTGATCGCTGCGATCGTGGGGTCCAGGTGGGTTCCGACTCCGATGGTGAGGAGCTCCGGGTCCTTCGTCACCGTATCATCGGCAGCCGCTCCGATCGTGGGGATTCCGATATCCGATGTGAGGTCCTTCAGGTGGATCTCTATGCCCTGCTCCTTGAATTTTCTGATAAGCTGAGCGGGGATGGAATCCTGATCACGGATGAGCACATCCGCGTTGGCGTGGTCCTTGTATTCTGCTATGGACCATGCGTCCCTCTCGATGTCCTCGAAGAGTGCATGGAGGATAGCCTCCTCTATGGTGTTCCCCGAGGCCAATCCGTTGGTGTGGAAAGCGAACAGCTGGAGGTCCGTGTCGGGGTAGTAAGGATAGAATACGGAGCATGCCGGCACCCATATGGGGCATCCCCTGAACATCTCGAACGCCTCCACCCATGCGATCTCCGTGTTCCTGTTGTACTTGTCAAGAACGTTCAGCGGGAGGATCATGTCCACCGGGTCGCATGTCAGCATCACTTCGGAGGCCTGGTTGTACGTACCGTACACGATCTCGTCCTCTTCCCTTTGCTCCGCTGAGTACCTCTCGATTGCTTCCATTATCGCTGATGCCTTCGCCTGCTCGAAGGTTGCTCCCTTTCCATTGTAGTACTTGGGCTTCCCGAGGGCTGTGTGCTGCCTGTCGATGGAGAACACGGGAATCCCGATGTTGTCCTTGCCGGTGATATCCTCCGGTTCGCCCATGCCTGCCAATCCGAGCAGGGGGAGCACCCTGTCGAGGGTCTCCTTGGTGGGTACCGTCCTTATTCCTGTCTCCCTGGAGACCTTGGGTGTGCGCTGGAGCGTCAACATGTTGGATCCTCTCTTCGATATGAAGGTGTCAGGTGATGGTAGTAGCCCCCCTTCTGTTTCAGGTGGCATTCAACTTCGCGTTCTACCCACGGGTCCCGGGCAGGTCTTCCCCGTTGTATGAACTTGCTCCGATGGGGGGTCGCCGTTTCACCAGATTCCCGGGAATGTCGCCATCTTGACCATGGTTCATCCTGTGTTACCGGGACTGTGCCGTTTCTGGGCCCTTGCCACGGCTCTCGCCGTACAGGCTTACGCCTGTCCATCTTGCCCTTGGAGGAGGGAACTTCCTCAGCCATCCTTGCGGATTACCGTCGGCCACCCTCCATCTCCCAACGGATACGGATGAGAAGTTTGATTGTAGATAAGATGTGCGATTGGACGGTCAGATTATGGAAAGCCTGCCTCTGAAACATGATGTGGAATTGAGGATAACATCGTCTCCGGGACTTATCCGTATGCCAACGAAGACCATCTTTAACCCGCGACCTATCGATCAACTCATCTCGACAAACAGATGGGTACGTTCTTTTCGATCGTCAAGTATGACTACACTATCTGCGACAATGTTCATGCTGCTTAAACATTGTTAATATACCGGTCTAAGTT
>JAFUHJ010000145.1 GCA_017468935.1 Candidatus Methanomethylophilaceae archaeon | reverse complement strand
GGCGTAATCGTGGTCCTCTAACATCAGGTACGCCAGAGATATCGAAGGGAAGTGCGCCTTGACAACCCTGTTGGCGTTCAGAAGCATCGCCTGCAGATGCTTGTCCGTGAGGAATCTGGTAATGCTTCCTTCGCAGTAACGCTCGACGAGGTCCATGATCTGATATGCTGAATTCACCAAATTGTCGGAGAACTGACCGTAGCCGTACCTCTGTGCGGAACGCTCCACGGACGGTCTCAGCACCTCCACGAACTTCACCTTGTCCTTGCTGTATGTGTGCAGGGTGGTCAGGCATCCCTTGATGCCTCCCAGCTCCTTCACCACATCCCTGAGTACCTGCTCCCTGGTCGTTGCCACGTATACCGCGTTGACGAAGTCCTTCTCGACGCTATCGAAATAGAACTGCCTTGTGCCCAGGGCCTCGAAGAACTTCACCACGAATCCCTTGTTGACGTCCTCCATGTAACGGAGGTTGCTGACCCTGGTGAACCTCAGGAGATCGTAGAACGGAACGGCATCCCTCCCGTAGTACGCCTCAATGTTGGCGAGCATCCTGCGGTTCAGCTCGGGGTCGTGATCGGGATTGAGGATGACACGCTTACCGTACCTGACGAAACCGTACCTGTCCGTGGGAACGTAGGTGACGGGGTCGTCGGGATTGGTGACGTACCAGATGTTATCGTAACGGGGATCGTCGGGATGGATCATGCCCCTCCCTTCCTCATAGCATCCGCATAGAGGGGTCTCGAAACCGAAGACGTACAGATCCTCCTGTTTCAGATCGATGTCCCCAACCCTTCTCTTGACGGCGTGCTCCGCGATGGCATCGCAGAGATACTTGCCGAGGAGATTGGAACCTGCGGCGGTACGGCTGTATCCGGTGACGAGGATCTTGGTCCTTCCCTTGATCCCGTACTTCTCGATGAACTCCCTGAGTGCGTCCAATCCCTGGTCGCGGGAGAGTGCGAAACCCGTGTGCTCGCCCACCTTTCCGATCATGACGTTCGCCGCGAATTCGACCGTGTAATGGGCTCCGCTGAGGACGAGGAAGATAAGGGTGCAGTCATCGAGTCTCTTGGAACCTATGGCGACATCCGTGGTCTCTATGGTCGGATCCGAATCGTACACATCGTTCACATACACGTGCTCGCAGCCGATATCCCTCAGGAGGAGCTTGATGGAGCGCGACCTCGTCTGACTGCCTTCGGCCTCGGTACTGGCCGCCAATTCCAGGTTCAGAGCGGTCATCATCAGCTTCGGATTCCTTTCGGTGGAAGGGGTGTCGAAATAGACGTCCCCGTAGTACATCCCAAGGTCGCCGTTCTCCTCTCTGAACCAATTGAACTCCCTGAAGAAGTACCTCTCTATGCCCTGTGTGTTCTTCTCTTCGTTGAACTCTATCTTCATTGCGAAGTCGTTCAGAGTCTGGAAGATTATCTCCGGCCTCCCTTCGGATATGCTGCCGGAGAGACTGAAGTTGATGATGTCCCTGAATGTGAGCTTGCATTCGAGGGTGTGGTAATCGGATACCGTGCGGAACGTGACGGTGTTGTTCTCCGCGTCGGTTATCGGAGCTTCCGACCAGGTGCGGTCGGGGCCGATGTAGACGATCTTGGCCAATCTGGGGACGGTCTCGTCCGGGGTGAGGGGCTTGAGCTTTCCGCTCAGGTACTTGACGGCGAAATCTCCGATGTGGTTGCCCATGTCGTCCAATTCGGTGATGTGGACGTTGGCGGTGTTGTCGAAAGCGTTGGTCGCCACCTCTGCGGCGGCGGATACGGATTCCATGACCTTCGGTAGTATCTCCTTCGGATTGAGATCCTTGGGAATGAGGTTCTTCGGAACGATGTTCTTCGGGTTGATACCCTTGGGGAGGAGATCCTTCGGCTTCACATCTTAGCATAGAGGATTTGCGTATTTAACGAGAATGACTGACGATGGATTCAAACGCTTCCCGTCAGATGAATATCACCATCTGATCCAGATTCTTCTGCTCGTTCTTGCTGATGAATCTGAAACCGTTGCTTTCGTAATATCCTCTGAGCTCGTCATCACAGTCTATACGGACCAGTCTGCAGCCTACCAGTTCGTTGG
>JAFUHJ010000144.1 GCA_017468935.1 Candidatus Methanomethylophilaceae archaeon | reverse complement strand
GGAAAGTTCTATACCGATTGCAAGAACAGGCCTTTCAACATCGTCAAGATCGTGGACAAACCGTACATGGAGGCAATCATAGAGAGGGATTGCGAGGAGATGATCGTTCCAAGATTCACCTGGAAGGACGGTTCGGAATCGATAATTCTGCCAGAGAACGGAAGAACGATCGTTTCGATGGAGGAGGTGAGCTCGTGAGCCTCTTCGAGACAGGTCCGGTGTTGATGACCTCTGGTATCAGGGAGCTGATATACTCCGATCAAAAAGCGACCGATACCGTCCAGAGATGTCTGGACCGCCATTGCCGTGGAGATTGGGGAAATCTGGACAAGGAGGACAAGCAACTCAACCAGAACTCTCTGGCTGACGAAAAGGAGAGGGGCTTCACATACGACAGCCTCTTCAGTTCGTACGACACCGACTTCGGGAAGATCTACGTGATCACCGAATGCGACAGGTCGGTGACCACCATTATGCTCGCGGAGGAGTACTGATGGAAACAGGGGCCGAAAGGCCCCTTCAACCAAGGTGATGAAGATGGTAATGGCGAAACAACTGAACCTGTTCGCATTCGAATCGGTGGAGAAAGTCATCGGACCTACATGGTTGGAGAACTATGATGGAGAACATGCAAGCATGTACCGTATGGATGCCGAGGCCCTTGTAGAGGATCTGAATAAGATGCCTTCTGGGAAAGGATCATGGCTGAGATGCCTGGAAGTGGATCATTCACGCTCATACGAATCACAGTTTAAGGACTGGGATGCATGCATCTGGCAGCAGAGAGGAATCGGACTGAAGAAGATGGTCAGATGCAACGGGGATGTAATGGATTGTATCGACCCGCATCCATACAAATGGCATTACATGAACGGAAAACAGATCCGTCCATGGAAATATGAACCTCTGAAAGAGGCTTGGATCGATGATAGGACGCTGCATATCAAGCTGGATTCCGGAGAATATGTGGCCGATATTCTGCCAAATATGATGATAGACAGATACGATCTGAATCCATACAGGCCGTCATATGATCTGGAGCATTTCGCGATAGAATGCTACAGGAACAAGATACCTAGGGAGATGATGAAATGGAGGGCACACTACATGTAAGGGACTCCTTGCCTGAGGCCGTTCTGCAGGAACATATCCCATGAGGATGCGAAGAAAATGGATCTCATGGGAAACATACCTGGGTCGATGGTCCGCAACGAGGAATTCGACCAGATATGCGACTGTGCCGAGAAGATAGGGGTCCAACTACAATTGAGCTATGATGTTCCTCCCTTGATGAATCTGGCGATGTATCCGGTGGAAGAGAGCTGTAAGACTTGTCTGAGAAAGAAAACCAACAACAAAAACAAGGATTCAGATTGTTGGAAGAACAGTGGACAGATGTGCTGCAGCAATTACATGTGGGATAAGAAAAGTCCTGCTAAAAAATGACCAGCAACAAAAACGAGCGGCAAAGACTCCGAGGATGAGTGCAAGGACTGAAAAAGTGCGACATTCATTCTTGATTGCTAATAGGAGCGAATGCCGCATGAGATACATTGGTTTGGATGTACATAAGGATAATATCACGGCTTGCGTGCTCACGAGCACCGGCAAGCCGAAGTTCGAGAAGGATTTCATCAAGGATTCAGAATCCTGGAATCTTGACGAGCTGATGGAATACGGTGACAAGGAAGGATTCTGCGTCATGATGGAATCTGGGAACTACGCCTATCCGCCGTACAGGTTCTTCACGGACCGGGGCGTGGAGACGATAATCGTCCACGCCCAGGCGCTGAAGATGATCACACAGTCCGACAAGAAGACGGACAAGAAGGATGCGTACACCATCGCCAGGATGCTCAGGCTGTACAAGCGCGGGGAGATAGACCTGCAGATATCCTATCTGCCCACGCGCGAACAGTGCGAGCTCAAGGACATCTGCAGATACCGTGAGGAATTATCGACGAAGATCGGCGATGAGACAAGACGGATTAAGTCTCACATGGCCAGGAACTGTGAGCATCTTCCGAAATCGTACGACGACTTCCAGACACAGAGGGCAAGGAACTATGTGAGATTCAACTTCTCCTCGGATCTCACGCTGATGTTCAGGATGGCCGATCTGGAGAGGCTGATGGCTGAAAGGGATTCGGTCAAGAAGGAGGTCGAATCCAGGCTCCCGGATTCGAGAGAGGTGGAGATACTGATGACGATTCCGGGCATCGCCAGGCAGACCGCGGTCCAGATCATGTCAATGATCGTGGACATCGACAGGTTCGAGGATTCGGAGAAACTTTGCGCATACTTCGGAATGGTTCCGCGTGTGAGGGATTCCGGCGGCAAGGAACATCACGGCCACATGACCAAGGCCGGTGACAAGATGATGAGGATAATTATGGAACGTGTGACGGAGACTCACGTTCGCAACTGTGATTCGTCGATCACCAGGTATTACAAACGCAAGTGCCTGGAGATGGGTACGAAGAAGGCGCTCATAACGGCATCCAGGAAGATGCTGGCAGTCATATTCGCGATGCTGAAGTCCGGTTCGGACTTCAGGCTCGCAGCTTGAATCGATACACGATTCAAGCCTAACTCCCGACTTCCGATGCCGTTCATGGGATGCAAGGTCCGAGGTTTTACTGCCGTCGTTACTTTTTGCGGCTTTGACCGCCTTGAAAAATTACGGAGTCGACCGACGACCAGGCACGAAAAGTCATCTTACGGCCATCTGGACCGTCTAAAGTAAATTGCGTTGGCATAACAGGATCGGTGGGTCGGATGCGGGAATCTCCCAGCGTAAGCTATAAACAGCGGATAGAAACATGCGGTTTTATCGCTCGTTTTTGTCAAGTAAAATCGAGTAGGGTCCGACATGATGTATAATCATGTCGGTTACCCTCTCACACCACCGTACGTACGTCTCGTATACGGCGGTTCGCCAGTCTGTTATGTGCTTCCTCGTACATCTGGAGCATATCTGGGAATCCCAGGGATTCCAGGTATCTGTTGGATAGGATGGATTGAAGGGGCCTGAATGCCGACATATGCCAAGTCCCGTGG
>JAFUHJ010000143.1 GCA_017468935.1 Candidatus Methanomethylophilaceae archaeon | reverse complement strand
TCGTCCCTGTGATCTTCTTGAACCTGTAGATGTCGAAGATAACGGTCTTCTCCTCTTCGTCGATCTCAACGATGCTAGCCCTTCCGTCGAATGCCATGGACGATGATTCCTGCAGAGGTTTATCATTCTTATGCATGGATCGATCGTTGCCCGATCGTCCCAATCGGGAATCAGTAATACGCCCTTGCCTGCTTGGGATGCTTCATGTAATACTCGGCCACCAGCACCAGGGAAACGATGAGCATCACGGCCATTATGATGTAACTGATCACATAGGAACCCAAAAGAGTCTCCAGGGTACCGGGCAGAAGAGCGAAGAGGAACGAACCGAGAACATAAGCGATCTCCAATCCCCTCACCGTATCGAAATACTGTCCGGGAAGTGCGATGTCCTTTGCGAAAGCTGCGGGACAGACCATCATCATAGCGAATCCTATTCCGAGCAGCACGATGACGGCATAGCGTACGAGGTCCCCGTGGCCGAGCAACGCGGTCAGCAGGAGTCCGACTGTCAGGATGGAACCGAACAGGATGATACCGTGATATGTTCCCAGTTTGTCCATCATCCTTCCGATGGCGATCTTGTTTATGGTCATGAGGAGACCGATGATACTGATGCTTATGGCCGCGGTCTCTGCGGAGGAGCCGGTGGTCTCGAAGAGCATCGACAGGAACACCAATCCGGGCCCGCCGATGCATCCCATAACGAAACAGATGAATCCGAAGCGTATCCAGAGCGGTCTGGGAAGGTCGGTCTTACCGCGGAACACCACCTTTTCCTCAGGTTCGTAACCCTCATCCACACCGTACGGCTTAAGTCCATTATCCTCCGGACTATCCCTGAGGAGTGCGAAGACTATGATGGACAGGATGAGGATCGCGGCGGCCTCGTAGATGAAGCTGGTCATCAGCCCGTGACTCTCGACCAGCACCTCGACGACGATGGGCATGATGACAGTAGCTATACCGGTACCGGCAACTGCCATTCCGATGGACAGATTGAAGTTCTTGGCGAACCACTTCCTCAGGATCTCCGATACGATTATCATGGAACCCAGTCCGTAGCTCACTCCGGCAAGAATGGTTCCGATGATGTACACTGCAAGGGAACCGTCCGCCAGACCGTACAGCAGATATGCCGTCGCCGTGCACAGACACGCGATGAACACACCCAGTCTTGCACTGACCCTGTCGTAGTATCTGTGGATCAACAGCATGGCCACGAACGAGACTCCGCCCCTGATGTTGACGATGATGGAGGTATCGGAATCGGTCAGGCCGTTCTCCACCAGATAAGGAAGATACATCGAGAAACCATTAGTGACCAGGCCTATGCAGATGAATATCGCGATAGTGCATGCCACTGAAATTGCCCAGCAGTAATGGAATCTCACGAGCGGAGTAAACACATGATTCCATAAAGCCTTAATCCGTCAAAGGCGGGCAGATAGTTTACCCATGCGATCCATCAGCAGGGCTGTGATCTTCCCCTTACGTTCGGACCCGATGAAATCGTTCTCGTCCAGGATATCCTCTATACTGTCCATAGATGATTCCATAGCTCCGATGTCGAACCAATCGAGGTCCGATACCAGTTCGATCTGTTCGTCGAACGTCTTCTTGAACGGTCTGCACTCCGACGGTATGGATTCCTCGAAACGATGTGTTATGGCCTTGCATCCCAGGGATGTCCCGGTGTCGTAGATGGGGGCGAATCCTGTATACTCGAGGGATTCCGCATCGCGGACGAGTCCGAAATTGCCCAGGTGACGATCGTCGTTTACCATCAGGTAATCCATCGCCAACATGCGGTCGAGGAAGAGCGTGGCATCCAGACCGACCTCTTCGGACAGACGGCAAAAATGACTGTAGAGGGATTCATCGTTCCTTCTCGGGACCTGATTACAGAAATGGTATGCGGTCACCAATTCCGTGTCCCTGGTTATGAAATCCTTGCAGGCTGAATATGGCAGACCGTCGATCCAGAGCATCTCGTATGGGACATGGTCTATCCCTTGCGAATCTAGGATGATCGATGCGATCACCTCGTTGAAAGGTTCCTGCATGACCTGTCCGCTGCCGCCCTTTATCAGATAACGCCCGTCGTTGATTATCTTCCAGCGCTTCTTCAGGACACCGTCGGAGGTGTTGTCGGGAGATGACAGATTCAGATCATCCGATACCCTGCCCATCCCGAAGAGCATATCTCCTATGTCCTCTGAGAATGCATTGTCGAAATAGTTCACATCCTTCCAAGCGACATCGGAACCATCAGGTCTGATCCAATACTGGTCTGATAGACTGAGACCCATGGACCTCTCCACAAGAATCAAGGTGCTGTCGACATCCAGAGCTTCAAGGACATCTCTGACACCTGTACGGATCTCCGGGATCGAACGGCCCTTCCACCAATTCCTGAATGCCTTTCCATCAAGGGCTCCAGACCTTACAGTCCCTACAGGCATGTGCTGTATCGAGAATACCCTCTCGACATTCTGGATAGTCCCGGCATCCTCACTTATAGAAAGAGCGGCCACTTCGACATCCCTGTGCATCAGAACATATTGCAGAACGACCGCCTCCCATCGGCTAATCTTGATACCGGATGATAAATCATCTGCGACCGTTGTGGATGTCCTCGTACTTGCGTACGATGTCGATCATCTCCTGGTCCGTCAACCTGCCCTGCATGAACATGCTGTCGAACCATGCGTCATCAGAGAGGATCTTCACGCCTGTCTCCTCGCATCCGTTGCGGAGGTAGTACTTCTGGCGCCTGACCCTCATCTCGTAATCCGGAGCATCCCTGTCCTTAGG
>JAFUHJ010000142.1 GCA_017468935.1 Candidatus Methanomethylophilaceae archaeon | reverse complement strand
TGTCCCGGATGCGGCCTTACCATGGACCGCGACCTGAACGCTGCTCTGAACATACTCCGCTTGGGGTTGACCGACAACCCTTCCCTCGCGTCAGAAGGGAGAATAGCCCCGCCTATTTGGCAGGGGCATGAGTGGTCCAGTGTACTGATATCAGTATAACTGGCGAACTCGGGTTGAGACAATACATCCAATCAAAATTTTTTGCGGTTAAGTTCCGACCTTTAGACCTCAATAAATATGGTGAACTCTTACCACCACTCATGGGATGCGTTTGTAAGTACTGCGGAACGATGAACGATGAATTGAACCCGTTCTCAAGGTGTATGATCTGTGGTCAGCCCCTTGAAATGAGATTCGAGCCAGCGTTCTAAGAACAAACTTCCTTACGCTCAAAACGCAGGAGGACGCCAAGCCTCCTGCGCCTACTATTTCTTTTCAGATGAATGAGCTGAACATGGCGCATACATCCTACTGATATTACCCCCGACACTTTATTATCGCAGTTCCAGGATGGACATCCGAGAGGGAGCCATAAGACCCTGTACTCTTACGGAACGACAACTCAAGCTCGGTTCCATCAAATTTGAAATCTAGTCAGGCCGGCGCTGGGACCTGTTCCCACCTCTCACTCTACTGTTTTTTATTTTCTTACTAGATAAGGAGGAACAATGTCCAAAGTCTCCATCATAATGGGAAGCAAGAGCGACCTCCCGGTCGCGCAGAAGGCCATCGACAACCTGAAGAAGTTCGGTGTCCCGTTCGACATCCACGTCTCATCGGCGCACAGGACCCCTCACCTCGTAGAGAAGATAGTCACAGAGAGCGACGCGGACGTCTTCATAACGATCGCAGGACTCTCCGCGGCATTGCCCGGAGTGGTCGCATCATTCACTACGAAACCCGTCATAGGGGTCCCTGTAAGCGGAACCCTGAGCTACGACGCGATCCTGTCGATCGTGCAGATGCCTCCCGGGATCCCCGTTGCGGCTGTGGGATTGGACCGCGGTGACAACGCCGCCATCCTAGCGGTCGAGATGCTCTCGATAAAGGATGAGGGGCTGAGACAGAAACTGAAGGATCACAGACAGGAGCAGGCCGACAAGGTCGTATCCGATTGCAAGAAGGTCAGGGAAGATGTTGGGTGCTGAGGATTTCATCAACGATACGATCGAGGATACCAGGTCCAAGATCACCGGAAAAGCGATAATAGCCTGCTCCGGAGGAGTTGACTCCATGGTCGCAGCCGCCCTTGTACACAAGGCAATAGGCGACAGGCTTCTGGCCGTCTATGTGGACAACGGACTGATGAGGAAGGGGGAGACCGAGGAAGTAGAACAGATGTTCAAGTCCATGGGATTCAACTACGTCATAGAGGATGCTTCGGAGGAGTTCTTCTCCGCCCTGAAGGGCGTCACCGATCCGGAACAGAAGAGGAAGATCATCGGCGAGAAGTTCATACGTGTCTTCGAGAGGAGGGCGAAGGAATACGGAGCGGAGTTCCTCATCCAAGGTACCATAGCACCCGATTGGATCGAATCCGGTGACGGTGTGAGGGACACCATCAAATCCCATCACAACGTCGGAGGACTCCCCAAGGAGATGGGTATGTCGCTCTACGAACCCCTCAGGGACCTCTACAAGGACGAGGTAAGGGATCTGGCAAGGATGCTGAACGTCGCTGCTAGCGAGAGACAGCCCTTCCCTGGACCCGCTCTGGCGGTAAGGTGTCTCGATGAAGTGACACCCGAGAACATAGAGATCGTCCGCGAGGCATGCTACATCGTGGAGGATGAGATCAGGAAGGCGGCCTTATCGGGAAAGATGGAGCTCCCGTGGCAGTACTTCGCTGTCCTGTTGCCTTCCAAATCGGTCGGTGTGCAGGGTGACAGGAGAGCATACGGAAGGACCATAGCGATCCGTGCCGTGGCATCCATAGACGGTATGACAGCTACATACGCCAAGATACCGCTAGATGTCCTTGATGCAATGAGCCAGCGCATCACCAATACGATGAAACAATCGGTCAACCGCGTCGTGTACGACATCACCAACAAACCCCCTGCAACCATCGAGTGGGAATGAAACTCACGGCTCCTACGGGGGCCATTCTTCTTCTTTCAGACCGATAATCGTTCTCCCGTATCAGAGATACGTTTTTACCGTATCCCAACATCCTTTGTTCCGATGAAGGTATACGTCATCGATAACGGAAGCCAGTGGACCCACCGCGAGTGGCGCGTCCTCAGATATCTGAAGGTGGACACCAAGATCATCCCCAACACCACACCTTTCGACGAGATCAAGGATGTGGACGGACTCGTTCTGTCCGGAGGGGCGCCGAATGTCGCCACCGAAGGAGCTGCGATGGGGAACAACGGGGAATACCTCGACAAAGCGGACTTCCCTATTCTCGGCGTATGCGCAGGTATGCAGTTCCTCTCCGAACATTTCGGCGGGACACTCGGCCCGGGATCCACTCCCGAATTCGGAGCAGTGCCTCTGAAGGTGACCAACCATGACGACCTCTTCAGGGACCTTCCGGACGAATTCACCGTATGGGCATCCCACAACGACGAGGTCAAGGTGGTCCCGGAGGGATTCGAGGTCATCGCACATTCCGAAGGATGTCCGCATGAGGCGGTCCGTTGCAAGGACAGGCCGATCTGGGGGGTACAGTTCCATCCCGAGGTGGAGAACACCGAGCACGGAGTGGAGATATTCCAGAACTTCCTGAGGATCATCGAGGAGCACGATTACTGATCAGATCATACCATTGTTACTGCCGAATAGTAAGAAAATGAATTTACTTACTAGTTTTTCGGAAAGATAGTAACATAACTCTGGCACATGACCTCGAACACCGAACAGTACATCTCCGAACGCAAGAGTTCGACGGAATCCATCATCTCGGTCTACTGCAGGAAGAATCACAGCGGGACCGCACTTTGTGAAGACTGCAGGGAACTGCGCGACTACGCCTTCGGACGCATAGACGGCTGCCGGAACAACGATTGTCGTACCAGATGCAAAGGGTGCCCCACGCATTGTTACAATTCAGAGATGGACAGAAGGATGAACGCGGTCCTGGACAGCTGCAAACTGACGATGATTCTCCATCCCGGGAGATACCGCAGGATCTACCTATGAGATCATTCCATCGGGAAAGTCTCTCCGCCGCATTTGCGACAGATCTTCAGAGAGGTGGCGATTGCGCATCTCGGACATACCCTGTCGGTACGGTCGTCCTGGATCATATTGGACATCGCCGTCTCCGACTCCAACAGCATGCGTGATTCCTCTTCGCGCCTCTTCGAGACCATGACCTTCGGATGGCCAGGTCATATTTGATGGTTTTCTGTGATATCGATAAAACAAAATGTCAACAATATAACCGCAACAACCAGGGTTGGTTGTTTATATACGCAAAAAAAGATTGCTTACCCATGGTCAGGTTACCCTCTAAAAGATCCAAACAGGGAGTCTATTCCTTGGATCAAATTGCTTCCATTGTCGCCCCCATAGCAGATAAGTTCGGCACTGGGCGCATATTTGTTTTCGGTTCATACGGAAGGGGGACCGCAGACAAGGACAGCGATGTAGATCTGCTAGTTGAGCCTGGCTCAATTAAAGGCTATCTTGTATTCACCGAAATGAACCTAGAGCTCGAAGACGCACTTGGAAAACCTGTTGATATGGTATCTGCTGGATGTGATGAGCAGTTCCTATCGAGAATCAGGCAGGATTTGGTGTGTATATATGGGTAAATTCCATGATGATCTTTCAGATCGCGAAAATCTGATCACTATGATTGATGCATGTGACATCGTACTCTCATATATCCATGGGATGAACCAAAACGATTTTCTTTTGGATAGAAAAACCAGGGACGCCTGTCTCGCCCAATGGATTGTAATTGGTGAGCGTGCAGCAAAGATGAGCGATCAATTGAGAGCAAATCATCAGGAAGTACCATGGACTCTGATCGTTGGCTTCAAGAACAGGGGCTCTCACTCATACGGAACGCATCACTTCGATGTTTCCATGCTTTGGGATACTGTTGCAAATGATACTCCAAAAATCAGAAAGTCGTTAGCCCAGATTCTGGAAAGTATACCTAAACCGTAAATTGACCGTTCTGAAATTCTCAGTGAATCATAATAACGCACGAAAGGATTCGACCATACGGACAGATACGTCGGGAAGACAGACAATCAATCGACTGTCATGTATTTCGGATCGATGATGCGAAGGATTTCGCTCAGGTACGGTCTAGGG
>JAFUHJ010000141.1 GCA_017468935.1 Candidatus Methanomethylophilaceae archaeon | reverse complement strand
TCCACAACGGACACTTCTACGACCTCGAACCCGGTGATTCGGTCTATTACAACAGCGGTCTGCCCCACGGGATGTATTCGACATCCAAGGATGGCTGCAAGTTCATAGCGTCGGTGATGAAGGGGGAGGAGAAATGAGGAATCTCAATCTCAGGTATGTCGACGAGACATATGACGACAAAGGTCTCCTGGAGAAGGTGACCTATCATTACCCCGACAACTACAACTTCGGATACGATGTGGTAGATGAGATCGCAAAGGAGGAACCTGACCGTCTCGCGATGATCTGGACCAATCCCGCCGGCGAGGAGAGGAGATACACCTTCGGCGACATGAAGAGGATGTCCGACAAGACCGCAAACTACCTCATGTCCCTGGGAATAACCAAGGGCGACATGGTCATGGTAATCCTGAAGCGCCACTACCAGTTCTGGTATGTGATCACGGCACTGCACAAGATAGGTGCCGTCATCGTTCCTGCAACATTCATGCTGACCAAGGGGGACGTGGAGTACAGGGTAAGGTCCGCTTCCATAAAGGCCGCTATATGTACCGACATGAACGGTGTCTGCGATGCCGTCGACTCCGCAGAGGATATACCCTCACTGCAGATCAAGATAATCGCCAATTCGTCAAGGGACGGATGGCTCCAGTTGGACGAAGGTATCGAAAAGGCCTCAGACAAGCTCGAGAGGATCCAGACCAACGTCGAGGAGCCCATGCTGATGTACTTCTCGTCGGGAACATCGGGATATCCCAAGATGGTCCTCCACAACCACCTGTACAGCCTTGGACACCTGTCCACCGCCAAGTACTGGCAGAACGTGGATCCAGAAGGCATCCACCTCACCATCGCTGATACCGGATGGGGAAAGGCCGTCTGGGGAAAGCTCTACGGACAGTGGCATATGGAGGCTGCGGTCTTCGTATACGATTACGACAAGTTCGAGCCCCATGAGATCATGGACATCGTTGAGAAGTACAGAATCACAAGCCTTTGCTGTCCTCCTACGATGTTCAGGATGTTCATAAACGCCGGACTGGAAGGACACGACCTGTCCTCGCTCAAGTACTGCTGTATCGCAGGAGAGGCCCTGAACCCCGATGTGTTCCACAGCTGGTACAAGGCTACCGGTCTGAAACTCATGGAGGGATTCGGACAGACGGAGACTACGTGTACCGTGTTCAACAAGGTGGGCATGGAACCAAAGCCCAGTTCGATGGGAAAGCCGTCCCCGCAATACAATGTCAGGATAGTCGACCAGGACGGACAGGAGTGTCCGCCAGGACAGACCGGGGAGATCGTCATCTCGTACGAGCCCAGGCCTCCAGGACTGATGATGTGCTACTACCGCGACGAGGAGAAGACCGCCAAGGCCATGCATGATGGCTGGTACCACACCGGAGATGTCGCATGGATGGATGAGGACGGTTATTATTGGTACGTCGGAAGGAACGACGATGTCATCAAATCATCAGGATACAAAATCAGTCCGTTCGAGATCGAATCGGTCCTCGTCACACACCCCGCAGTGCTGGAGTGTGCTGTCACAGGTATCCAGGACCCCGTCAGGGGACAGCTGGTCAAGGCCACTGTCGTCCTCCGCGAGGGTTACAAGCCTTCGGAGGAACTCAAGAAGGAGCTTCAGAACTTCGTCAAGCACGAGACCGCACCATATAAGTATCCTAGAGCTATGGACTTCGTGAAGGAGCTTCCGAAGACGGTCAATGGAAAAATCCAGCGTGCCCAGATAAGGAAGAGAGACAGTCAATGACAGAAGAACTGATGAAACGTACCTTCACCACCAGGACACCGGACAAGCCCGGTGCGTTCATGCGTGCATGCAAGGTGATCATGGACAACGGCGGGAACATAACCCGCGTCAGCTACAAGAGCGGTGCGCTCAACCTCTTCATAGAGGTCGAGGCCACAAGGGAGGTCTTGGGGTCCATCGAGAAAGGACTGAGCGACATGGCCTACGTGGATGCGGAGGTAAAGGTCCCCGTGATCCTCGTCATGGAGGTCAAGATCCCCAAGACACCAGGTAAGCTGTTCCCGGTCCTCGAGATCATCGACAGGTACGACGTCAACATCTCCTATCTCAACTCCAGGGAGGAGAACAGGGGATTCCAGAACTTCAAGATCGGAATGGAGGTCAGCGACCCGGAGGTATCCAAGAAGATACTGGACGAGGTCTCCGACATCTATCTGCTCAACGTGGTGTCCTACAACGGGAACTACGAGGCACTGGACATAACGGTGGGATACATCCGTCTCGCCAGCAAGATCCAGAAGCTGTTCAGCCTGGAGGACGACAAGGTGAAGGAGTTCGTCAAGGAATGCAGAGGCGTCACTGAGCTTCTGCTCGAGAGAGGACAGGATCCCGCCGTGGTGTTCGACAAGGTCCGCCAGCTCGCGGATTTCATCGCATACCACAGGGATCTCAACTTCAACCCCCGCATCACCACTCATCAGCTGACGGAGGAGACATCTCTCACGGTCATAGAGCCTCCCTGCGGGAGCAACACGTATGTGCTGAGGAATGACGACAGCCTCCTGTTCGTGGATTCAGGAATGGGAATATTCTCGGACGAGATGATCACGGAGCTCAGGGAAACATACCCTGCGTTCTTCAGCATGAGGAAGACGATGCTGGTCACGCATGCCGATGCTGACCACTGCGGTCTGCTGTCCGAGATGGACAACGCCGAGATCGCTGTCGACAGGCGCACGGCGGACGGTCTCTTCGATATGGCCAGGCCCACAGGCGACAAGGATGCGTACAACTACTGCTACGGCCGTCTTTGCAGGATCATAACGGACTACGTCGCACCGAAGAAGGACATCATCCGTATCATCGGTGACGCACCGGAATCCCGCGAGGACTTCGTTCTCCTGGACAAGATCAAGTTCGGGGACATCGAACTGGAGGTCTACGAGGGCCCTGGAGAGCATACCAAGGGTCAGACCGTCATACTTTGCCGGCAGCCCAAGCTCCTGTTCACCGGTGACCTGTACTCCAACACCAAGGATGTCACACCGGAGAGGGCGGAGTACAACCAGATCGCCCCCTACATGCCCAAGGATTCGGAGGACGACCTCAATAGGCTCACACGTGACAAGCTGGGCAGGATCATGGATTCCATCGGAAGGAAGGGAATGATCATATGCGGCGGTCACGGCAACATCAAGACATTGGGAGGTGAATGAATGTACAACACAGCCATCTCGGAGCGTATACACGCGATGCGTGACCTCTGCGGACTCACAACCAAAGATATGGCAGAGGCGACCGGCGTATCAGAGGAGGAGTACATCAGGTGCGAGACCGGACAGCAGGATTTCACCTTCACGTTCCTCAGCAAATGCGCCGACAGGTTCCAGATCGACATGGTGGAACTGATCACAGGGGAGAACCCCCGTCTCACCGACTACATCGTCGTCGAGGACGGAATGGGGCTGCCGATCAACAGGCGCACCGGTCACGAGTACTATCATCTGGCAGCATACTTCAAGGACAAGCTGGCAGAGCCCTACTTCGTCAGGGCACCCTACTCCGAGGAGGAGCAGGACAGGGCGATCCCCACATCCACATACGACGGACAGGAGATGATCTACGTCATCGCAGGAAGCCTCAGGTTCGCATACGACGGACACGAGGAGAACCTAATCGCAGGCGATTCCGTCTATTATGATGCATCGAAGCCCCACGGCGAGATAGCCACCAGTAAGGACGGATGCGAGTTCCTCATCATCACCATGAAGGGAGGGAGCAGATGACAAGGGACATCAACCTCCGCTACGTCGACGAGACATACGACGAGAACGGTCTGCTCAAGACATACAAGGTCCACTATCCAGACGATTTCAACTTCGGTTACGACATCGTCGATGACATCGCGATCAACGACCCTCAGAGGAGGGCCCTCGTATGGTGCGACGATAAGGGTCACGAGAAGGTCTTCACATTCGCTGACATCAAGAGAATGTCAGACAAGACGGCCAACTACCTGACTCAGCACGGTGTCAAGAAGGGGGACATGGTCCTGTGCGTGCTGAAGCACAACTACCAGTTCTGGTATGTTTCCATCGCGTTGCACAAGATGGGTGCCGTCCTGATCCCCGCCACTTTCATGCTGAAGAAGCATGACATCGAGTACCGTATCAATTCGGCATCGATCAAAGCAGCGATCGTCACTTCCGATGCACCCGTGTGGCAGGAATTCGATATCGCCGAGAACATCCCGACGCTCAAGTTCAAATGCATGACAAACTCCCAGTACAACGGACCCTGTCCTCCAGGATGGGATGACTTCGATGCCGGTGTGGAGGCCGCTTCCGACCAGTGGAAGAGGGTCCCCACGCATGTCAGGGACATGATGCTCATCTATTTCACATCCGGAACATCCGGGAACCCGAAGATGGCAGTCCACGATCATTCCTATCCGATAGG
Organism: Candidatus Methanomethylophilaceae archaeon; assembly: GCA_017468935.1. Lineage (GTDB taxonomy): Archaea > Thermoplasmatota > Thermoplasmata > Methanomassiliicoccales > Methanomethylophilaceae > Methanoprimaticola. The sequence goes on along the minus strand of JAFUHJ010000141.1, from coordinate 19,284 downwards.
ACACATCCTGACGGCCAAGCATTGGCATTGTGTGGTCCCCGACGGTCTGCATTGGACCGTTGCGGAGACCGGATGGGCTAAGAACGCATGGGGAAAGCTCTATGGCCAGTGGATCATGGAGGCCGGGCTCTTCGTTTACGAGCACCAGAAGTTCGATCCTGTCGCGGTGATGAACCTGATCGAGAAGTACAGGATCACCACCTTCTGCTGTCCTCCCACCATGTTCAGGATGTACTGCAACGCAGGACTGGAGGGACACGATCTCTCTTCGCTCACTCACACAAACATCGCCGGAGAAGCACTGAACTCGGATACATTCGAGAAGTGGTACGCAGCCACGGGCCTGAAGCTCATGGAGGGATTCGGACAGTCCGAGACCACAGTACTGGTCGGTAACCTCAGAGGGATGACCCCCAAACCAGGATCCATGGGAAAGCCGTCGCCCCAGTACAAGGTCGACATCGTGGACGAAAACGGCAAACCCTGTCCTCCCAGTGTCGTCGGTGAGATCGTCATCGGAATCGACCCCCACCCGGCCGGTATCTTCGTAGGATACCTGCACGACAGGCAGAAGACCAGGGCGACCATGTTCGGAGGTTTCCATCACACCGGGGACCTGGCATGGAAGGACGAGGACGGATACTTCTGGTACGTCGGAAGGAACGACGATGTCATCAAATCTTCCGGATACAGGATCAGTCCGTTCGAGATCGAATCCGTGCTCCTGAAGCATCCCTGCTGTCTCGAGTGCGCCATCACCGGCGTTCCCGATCCGGTGAGGGGACAGATCGTCAAGGCGACCATCGTCCTCAGGGACGGTTACGAGGGCACGGACGAGCTGAAGAAGGAGCTGCAGGATTACGTCAAGCACGAGACTGCGCCTTACAAGTATCCGAGGGCGGTGGAGTTCGTGAAGGAGCTCCCCAAGTCCATCAGCGGTAAGATAAAACGTGTCGATATCCGCAACAAGGACAAGGAATTGGCCGCTAAGAATCAATGAGCGTCGGGAAGGATCACATCCTTCCTGCGCTCCTCAATCTTCTTCTTTATAGATCTTCTGATGACCTTCGTACATGGCCACTTCATGTCCATGTACGATGTCAGCTTCATGATGTCCGCATCGGGATTCGTCAGGGCGAGGTACACCCTGCTCATGAACATCGACACCGCATAAGGGAAATCATCGCAGATCTGAGGTCTGTCCTTCCAGATAGAGCACTTCTTGTCATCCCTCAGGAACGGGCAAGGTCCGTCGTTCTGCTTGTTGATAAGGCATCTTCCGTCAGGCATCTCCACGACGTAGTTGCGTCTGAACATGAAAGGGGTAAGATTGGCCGCGGAGGCGACCCTGTCGATCTCCTCCGGGCGGATTATTATATTCGGTTGGTGGCAGCATCTGCCGCACATCTCGCACGGGAAGTTGTCCTTGTAGGACAGGCATATCTCATAGGCTATGTCGAGATTATGCTCCATCTCCGGAGTTATCTCGTCCAGACCCTCCAGTATGTATTTCCCGCGATAGACGGCCATGGATCACACCATCAGGTAGATTCCGTATACGAATGCGACTACGCTGAGGATCAGACCGATGGCGCTGCACGCCATCAGCACGTTCTTGTTGGGAAGGTCCATGATCCTGGGGATCGTGAAGGAGTATCCTCCGAGCATGAGCCCTATAGCACCGAGGACGATACCGGCGATGGCCGAGATCTTCATGACCGCAGGGATCACCGCAACGATACCGACGACCAATGCCACATAGGACAGGACCGAACGGTTGAAAGATACCTCGGGGATGTATGTCTCCCCCAGCTTCCAGTCGCATTTCTCGCAGAACAGGGCTTCTTCAGGGTTGTCGAAACCGCACTTCGAGCATTTCATGCCAGGAGAATCCTTTGGACCCTAATTATAACTTTAGTAGGACCTCGACCCTGGAACGGATGGTGTTGAAACGGGTCCTGTCCTCCTTTACGCCGGCCGAGACGACCTCGAAACCGTTGAAAGCCTTGAGTATGGTGTCTACGTCATAGAATCTGTAGAAGATGTTCGAATCAGCTCTCTTCCTGGAGCGCATGTCGTTCTCCGTGAAACTGCGTATGAACATGTATCCGGCAGGTCTCAGGAAACGCCTGATCTCCTTCACGGCCTTCGCCAGGGAATCGTCGTCAAGGTGCTCGAGGACATGGACAGCCGTCACATAATCGAAGGAATCATCCTGGAACGGGAGTTCGCAGATGCTGGCTATAACGAATCTAGAATCCTTGAATCTCTCCCGGCATTGCTCCACAGCTACATGCGAGAAATCGACACCAGTGACATTGTAGCCGTTGTCTACGAGTGTGGATACGGTCTTCCCGTTGCCACATCCGAGGTCCAGTGCATCTCCCGAATTAGGGATCGGTATGACGGTGTTGCCTCTCCAAGTGGTCGGATTCCCTGAATAGAGGTCGTCCCAGAGCTCTTCCTGTCTCATCTTTTGTAGGCCTCGCTGACGTTCTTCAGCCATTCATAGAACAGTTCTACGGCCTTTTCCGACAGTTTGACGAATGTGGTCCCGGGACCTTTCATCATCCTGTCAGGACGCATTGAAATCTTGAGATCGTCGAGTTCGAAGATCATCGACCTGTCCGATACCGAGTTGTTGTGGATCACGAGGTTCCTCATCAGGAAGACGGAATCCCATTCCTTGAGACGCCTAACATCCACGAGCCCTTTCTTTGCCGAGGCGTAGATGATGTATCTGAGGTAGAGGTAGCTGTTGTCCTTCAGAGCTTCCTCCTTCACATCGTTCATCCAGTAGGCCGGGATGCAGTCCTTTGCCGCTTTCTCTATAGACGACATGACATCTATGAACAGGCCTCTTGTGACTATCATCACCCTTTGAGCTTCCTGAGCCTCGTTGTCCCCTTCCTGGAAAGGTCTGGCGGACTTCTCCAGAAGAGTCACTATCTCCCTTGTCAGAACACCGCGGTTGTAGATGTTGTAGAAGCACATCGAGCGGAAATCGTTCTGCCTGTTGGCGAAATAGGATTCCACATCGGTTATCATGGATCCGACTCCGTCGATGAAGGTGTTGAGCTCGTCGGTTACGGTGTTCACGGAAGGGTAACCAGCATCTCCATAGATAACCATTGACCTTGCATATATTGTAACAAAGATGCGGGCAATTTTATTAACGCCTACGGGGGTATTACTATCATTCAGGAGAACGGATTGGCAATGTCAACGAAAGTCGATCTCTACGACAAGAAGTACTACATCAACAGGGAGCTTTCCTGGCTCGAGTTCAACCAGAGGTGTCTGGACGAGGCGAACAACACAGAGAACCCCCTGCTGGAGAGGGTCAAGTTCCTGGCAATATGCTACAACAATCTGAATGAGTTCCTCATGATACGCATGCCCGGACTCCTCAGCAAGACCCCTTCGATCGCACAGAGCGCACCGGATTACATCAACGGCGACAAGGTCATCGGGATGGTCTCTGAGAGGATGAACAGGCTGTATGCCGAATACGAGGTGTGCTGGAAGAATCTTAGGAAGGCCCTCGCCAAGGAGAAGATCCGCATCAAGAAGATCGAGGAGCTTACGAAGGAACAGCTCGATTGCGTCAGGACATACTACAAGGAGAGGGTCCACATGATGCTCACGCCTCTGGCCCTCGACATCTCCCATCCGTTCCCGTTCATATCCAACAATTCGCTCAACGTGGCCTTCAGGCTGAGGGGCGATGAGAACGGTGTCGTCTATGCAAGGGTGAAGGTGCCGGACACACTGGACAGGTTCGTACGCATCAACGCCGGTAAGAGCAAGACCGAATACGTGCTGATAGAGGACATAATCAAGGATTCCGCACATCTGCTGTTCCCGGGAATGAACATCCTCGGAGCATATTCGTTATGTATCATCAGGAATGCCGATGTCAAGATCACCATCGACGAGGCCGTAGATCTCATGGATGCGGTGGAGGAGAGCATCAACGGCAGGGACATGGGTTACCCTGTTGCGATGATAGCGGAATCCTCCATGCCCAAGAATATGATGATCAAATTCCTCAAGAACCTGAATCTCAGCGAGGAGCAGGCCATCACCACAAAGGATGCCCTGGCCCTCTCGGATCTCTGGGAACTGTATTCGATAGACAGGCCGGTACTCAAGGAGAAGCCCCTCATCCAGACCACTCCGTCGGATCTTCAGGAAGATGGCGACATATTCGATTGGATCAAGAAGAGGGACAGGATCCTCTACCACCCGTACGAGACTTTCGCCAACATAGTCAGGTTCATGAAGCAGTCCGCCGTGGATCCCAATGTCCAGAGCATCAAGATATGCCTGTACAGGCTCGGTTCCGATCCTTCCATATTCGAGGCCCTCAAGGCCGCAAGGATCAACGGGAAGAGCGTTTCGGTGCTCATGGAGCTGCGTGCGAAGTTCGACGAGGACCGCAACATCAGGTGGGCGAAGGATCTGGAGGCCATCGGTGTCCATGTGGTCTACGGGCCGGTTAACCTGAAGGTGCATTCCAAGCTCCTGCAGGTCGTCAGGCTCGAAGGAGGCCATCTGATAACATACACCCACATGAGTTCCGGTAACTACAACGTCAGTACCGCGAAGCAGTACGGGGACATATCGTTCCTGACAGTCAACAAGGAGATCGGTCAGGATGTCTCCGAGCTGTTCAACGCGCTCACCGGATACTACGGAGAGAGGAAGTACAACCATCTTCTGGTCGCTCCTCTGACGCTCAAGGCATCGCTGCTCAAGAAGATCGAGAACGAGATCAAGATGCACGAGGCCAACGGCAACGGGCATATCATCATGAAGGCGAACGGTCTGATAGATCAGGATATCATCGCTGCATTGTATAAGGCGTCGATTGCCGGAGTGAAGGTGGACCTGAACATCAGGGGACTTTGCTGTCTCCGTCCGGGCAATCCCGAGGTATCCAAGAACATCCGCGTGATCAGCATTGTGGATAGGTTCCTCGAGCATTCGAGGATCTATTACTTCCACAACAACGGCAAATCCGAGATGTACATGGGATCATCCGATATGATGCCCAGGAACCTCCTGGCGAGAATCGAGGTACTGTTCCCCGTCCTGGATAAAGAGCTGATGAAGTCGATCAAGACCAACATCCTCGACATCCACTTCGCTGATAATGTGAAGGCCAGGGAGCTGAAAGAGGACGGCACCTATGTTCTGGTCAAGAAGGAAGGTAAACCGCTCCGTTCCCAGCAGTGGTTCATCGAACACAACGGTTGCTGGCAGCCGAAGAAATAAAACGATAAAGGAGGGGGAGACCCCTCCGTTTCAATCCAATTCTTTCTTAAGGGTATCGACGATCGTCTCGAGGATTTTGATCCTTCCGTACCTCTTGTCGATGCATTCCACATCTACCCACGGGGCGTACTCGGTGTTGGTCTGCTCGATCATACTGTTGACATACTTCTCGTAGACATCCCATTTCTCCCTGTTACGCCAGTCCTCGTCGGTGAGCTTCCAGCTCTTCATCGGATCGGCCGCACGGGCGTTGAAGCGCTTCAGCTGCTCCTCCTTGGTGATGTCGATCCAGAACTTTATGAAGATGACATGGTCCTTGGCAAGTGCCCCCTCGAAAAGGTTGATCTCTCCGGCAGCACGGGAATAATCTTCCTTGGTACAGAATCCTTCGATGGGTTCGACCATCATCCTGCCGTACCAGCTCCTGTCGAATAACGCAATCTGACCGGGCCCCGGCATGTTCTTGGCGAATCTCCAAAGGTGGGTATGAGACTTCTCTTCTGCCGTCGGTGCAGGCGTCGGGAAAATCTTGTAACCGCGCGGGTTGAGCGCTTGGGTGACCCTCTTGATACACCCTCCCTTACCTGCTGCATCCCAGCCTTCGAAGACAATGCAAAGCGCCTTATCGCTGTTGGCGAGCTTGACCTGCAGTTCGGACAGTTTGTTCTGGAGCTTGTCCAGCTTCTTGTTGTACTCCTCCTTGGTGATCGTCTTGGAGAAATCAACGTAATCCCTCGGGTTGGGGAAGACCTCGAGTATCTCGAAGGCTTCAGGCTCCCTGGGCCTCTGTATGAGGTCCGTGAAACTCTCCTCGAGGATGTCCGCGATGGATCTGACGGTCTTCTTGAAATCGCCTACCTTCACGACATTCCATGCGGAATACTTCGTGCTGGTCTTGTCCATGATCCTCTTGATCCTGTCCTTCTTGACCGAATAGTCCTTGATTTTGTCCACATCATTGAAGATGTCGCCGGTCTCATCGATGCCGACCGGGTATGATTTCTTATTCTTCTTCAGTTCGTCCTCGTCCATGTCAAGGAAGATCTTGATCACGTTGACGCCGTTGTTGTACAGATATCTCTCGAACTCGTTGGCCAGAAGAAGATGTGTACGGAAATCATCATCGTCCAAGGAGAGGATCCCGCTGTACCAGCCCTTGTCGAAGATCGATATCTGTCCCTTGGGCGCTATGTTCAGCAGACAGTACTGGATCCATGGGATCTTGGCCGTTGAAATAGAATGATACTTTATGTTCCTGGGCTCGAAAACAGCGACTATCTGGTTCACGATGTGTGACATGACCATTCCGCCTGCACCCTCGATGAGTATGACGGTAGCCATCTTGCGATCGCTCAGTTGATGCTCCAGTTGTGTGAGTGTGCTAGCTTTGTCTTTTGAGATCAGAAGGTCCATGTGGGGCGGAATCCCTTTTTTGGATTATAAACACCTCTATGAAGGCAATTACGAAATTCGTAATCGTTACAACAATACCGTTCTCATTTTCCTCTTTATATATCTTAGATAGAATCATGGGCTAACCTAATTAACAAGTAGCGATTTAGGAAACGTGGTGAACATGTTCTGGAACGAGAAGATTGAATGCATGCCCCAGGAGGAGCTCAAGAAGCTCCAGTATGATGAATTGAAGACGTTGATCGAGAAATTGTACAACAACAATCAGTTCTATCACGACAGAATGGAGGCAAAAGGGGTAAAGCCCGAGGACATCAAGTGTTTGGAAGATATTTCGAAGCTTCCATTCATGTTCAAGCAGGATCTTCGCGACTATTATCCGACGAAACTGTTCACCGTGCCCAACAACCAGGTCGTCAGATACCACGTATCGTCCGGTACCACCGGAAAGCCGACCCTGGTAGGATACACCGAGGGAGATATCGGATATTGGTCCGAGGCGTTGGCCAGATCCCTCACGTCAGCGGGAATCGGTCCCGACGATGTCCTTCAGGTATGTTACGGATACGGATTGTTCACCGGCGGTCTCGGATTGCATTACGGCGGAGAAAAGGTGGGTGCCACCGTACTTCCAGCCAGCACAGGTAACTCCGAGAGGCAGATAGAGCTCATGATGGATCTCGGTGTGACAGCCATCGCATGCACACCGTCCTATTTCATCCACCTGATGGGTGTGGCCAAGAAGATGGGCGTGGACTTCAGGAAGGACACCAAACTGAGAGTTGCCATACTGGGTGCCGAGCCCTGGTCCGAATCCATGAAGAAGAAGATCGAGGACGAGACTGGTGTCGAGGCATTCGACATCTACGGTACGTCCGAACAGGCAGGGCCCATGTTCTCGGACTGCCCCTGCCACAACGGTATCCACATCGCGGCCGACATCATGTACGTCGAAGTGATCGATCCTGAGACGGAAGAGATTCTGCCGCCCGGAGAGAAGGGAGAGTTGGTCGTCACCATGCTTCAGAAGGAAGCCTTCCCTCTTGTCAGGTACCGTATCAAGGACATGACCCGCATCCTGACCGACCCCTGTCCCTGCGGAAGGACATCCCCGAGGATCGAGAGGATCACCGGAAGGTCGGACGATATGCTGATCGTACGTGGAATCAACGTGTTCCCCTCGCAGATAGAATACACGCTCATGCAGATCCCCGAGGTCGGGGACCAATACATGATCTATGTCACAAGGGAAGGGGCCCTAGACAATATGAAGATCCAGGTGGAGCTCAAGCCAGAGGCATTCAGTGACAACATGGAGAATATGCTCAAACTCAGGTCACGCATCGAATCCGCTTTAAAGAAATACCTCAATATAGCGGTCGTAGTGGAACTCAAGGAGCCCGGCGAACTGCCCAGGTTCGAAGGGAAGGCCAAGAGGGTAATAGACAACAGGGTGATATGATGTCCAACATAATCAAGCAGCTTTCAATATTCGTCAACAACGAGCCCGGACGTCTGGCGCACATCTCGTCAGTGCTGAAGGAGTGCAACATCAACATGAGGGCCTTCAACCTCGCCGAATCCACCGAATTCGGAATCCTGAGGGCCATTGTCGACAACCCCGACGAGGCATATGACGCCCTGAAGCTCAAAGGTATCATAGCCAAGAAGACCGACGTGATCGGAGTCTATCTGGAGGATCATCCCGGCGCCCTTTTCATGGCAGCGGACGCTCTGGGAAAGGCAAATATAAACATTGAATACGGATACGCATACTCCTACAAGGACAAAGCGATCTTCTTCATCAGGGTCGATGACCCTGTCAAGGCGGTCGAGGTCATTGGGAAACAGGGCATCAAATTGGTGTCCGATTCGGAGATTTGATCAAATGGGTAATCTGAACATCGCCGTACTGGGAGCAAAGGACTACGCTGGAAAGATAGGGAAGAAGGGTACAGTCACAGACATGACGTTCTATGAGTACAAGGACGGGCACGACTCGTTCACACTCATAGAGCCTTCCAAGTTCCCGGAGAAGCTGTCCTCGCTGTTCTACTCGGTGGCGATGTCGGAATTCGTCATCCTGGTGGTTGACAAGATCGATTCTTTCCTGGGGGAGACCATCGTCATGGTGGACTCCCTCGGCATCGACAAGGGATTCATCGTTCTCCAGAACTACATCCAGCCGGAGCAGCTCAAGCCTCTTCTGGCCGGGACATCGCTGGAGAACTACGAGTCACGCGACGACGACCCCATCAAACTCAGGGAAGAGCTCATCGGCATGGCCAAGGCCCAGGCCAAGACCGCTGGGGACGGAACATGCGGTTCCTGCCCTGTGGACAGCCACTTCAACGTCAAGGGTGTCGGAACGGTCGTTCTGGGTTCGGTCATCGACGGATATTTCAAGGTCCACGACAAGATGACCGTGTTCCCCACCAAGAAAGAGGTCATCCTGAAGTCCATCCAGAAGCACGACATCGATGCTCAGGACGGTATCAAGGGCGATCATGTCGGACTCGCTCTGAGGGGCATCGAATCCGAAGAACTGGACAGGGGATTCGTCGTCACCACCGATCCTTCTGTGAAGATGACTCGCACCGTCACCGGAAAGGTATCGCTGGTCAAGTTCTGGGCATCGCCCCTGAAAGAGGGAATGGTTGTCCACCTCGGACACTGGATGCAGATGCCGCCGTGCAGGATCACAGCAGTGGACAACGGTGACGATTTCAGGTCCGCACAGGTCACATTCGAAATGGATGGCGACATGATTCACAAGCCCGGCGACAAGGCCATCATCATGTACCTCGAGGGCGGGAAGCTCAGGGTTGCAGGATCGATCGTACTTCCGTGATTTTCTCCCCGAGAGATCGGGGATTCTCTTCTCTCTTTCACCGCCAGATTTGTATTTTTCAATAAAGCTGATAACTTAACTTACTAAATTAATAATGGTTATACAAATTAGTTTACATAGTTCTAACTATTGATTATAAAAACACGGAAGCAAGCCTTATATCGGTGGTCTATCATTTTTAGAGTACCGTGCTATGTGATAGCATACATCATTGGTGTTCAAAATGGCTTTCTGGAATGAAAAGATCGAAACAATGCCTCGCAAAGAACTTGAAGAAATGCAGTTGCGCCTTCTGAAAGAGAAGGTTGCTGAGATGTATGAGAAGTCCGAGTTCTTCCACAAGAGGATGGATGAGGCCGGAGTCAAACCGGAGGATATCAACAGTTTCGAGGATTTCAGAAGGGTCCCCTTCATGAAGAAGGCGGATCTCCGTGATAACTACCCCGACAAGTTGTTCGTAGTCTCCTATGACGATCTCGTCAGGGTCCACGTCTCATCGGGGACCACAGGGAAACCGACCGTCGTCGGATACACCCAGAAGGACCTGGACAATTGGTCGGAGGCCCTCGCCAGGGGAATGACCTCATTCGGTCTGTCGAAGAAGGACATGGTCCAGAACATGCACGGGTACGGACTCTTCACAGGAGGTCTGGGGGTCCACTATGGTGCCGAGAAGATCGGGGCCACTGTACTTCCGATCAGCACAGGTAACACCAGCAGGCAGATCCAGCTCATGCAGGACCTGCCGGTCACGGCATTGGCCGGAACGCCATCATATTACTTCCACATAGCAGATGTATGCGACCAGATGGGTGTCGACATCAGGACGGCGACCAAGGTAAGGAAAGGTATCGCCGGAGGCGAACCCTGGTCCGAGAGCATGAGGAAGAAGCTCGAGGAACGTACCGGTATCAAGACATACAACTGCTACGGAGCCAGCGAATTCTACGGACCCATGTTCCTCGAATGCGAGGAGCAGAACGGACTCCACCTTTGGGCCGACCTCGCCTATGTCGAGATACTCGACGAGAACGACCAGCCCTGTAAGGAGGGAGAGAGGGGAGCGATAGTCATCACCATGCTCCAGAAGGAGGCATTCCCGCTGATAAGATACAGGATTGGGGACATCTCTGCCATAGACTGGACTCCCTGTAAATGCGGAAGGACGCATCCCAGACTCATGAGGATATCCGGAAGGACCGATGACATGCTCGTCGTTCGCGGTGTCAACGTGTTCCCCAGTCAGATCGAGAGCGTCATCGGTGAGATCAGTTGGCTCTCGCCGTTCTACCACCTGACATTGACTAACGAGAACTACATGGACAATATGCTGGTCGAGGTGGAACTGACCGAGGAGGCCCTAACAGAGGATATGGTGAAGCTCAACAAGATGTCCAATGAGCTCTCCAGGCGTCTGAAGGATGTCCTCAACATCAAGGCCGATGTCAAGTTATGCCTCCCTGGAACACTTCCCAGATTCGAGGGAAAGGCCGTCCACGTCACGGATAAACGCTGTTATGACTGAGGGGGAGTCTCTCCTCCCTCGGCATTTCGACGTAACCGAAGTCCTCCAGTGTCTTCTTCATGCCGCGCCATTTGCTCTCGCTGGGGTCGCCACCCGCCATCCTTTCCATTGCACAGAGCATGTAGCCGAATTGCATTCCCATCTCGGTGAGGGTGAGCTGAGGCCTTCTGGGCGTCCTGCCCGGTAAGGTCTTGATTATCTTCTCATCTATCAGCATGTCGATCTTGATCGACATACGTACATTTGTTGATACGTTGTCGTAGATCTCCGTCCGGGTCTTGGGGCCCGAAAGGTACAGGTAGATGATTATCGCAGGCACGTTCTTCTCAGCGAAGATCTCGTTGATTCTTAGATTGTCGAACATTAAGACTTAGAAGCCTAGGCTCAGATAAATGCCATGGACGATTTACAACGAAAAGTCGACTAACGCCGTTAATATCTCATACCTTGTAACGTAGGACCGCACCCATCCCACCGAGGGCCGCCAATTCCTTGCCACCGTCATGCTGCGAAGATACGATGATGACTGAACCCTTCTGGGATTCCACCGCGCGGACGATATCGTCCAGATCCTGTTCGCGGACCTTACTGTCCAGGATGAGCAATTTGTCCACCGCACCGGACATGGCAGCGTTCATGACCTCGTTCGGACCATAGGTGCCGAGCCCGTCCTTGGCGATCTCGGTCATTAGCTTCTCTACAGCCTCTAGTTCCACGCCTACTGACGACTCCCTGAGGACGTCGGAACCCATGCCAGCTTTCATGAGCTCGTTTATGCCGACCATCCCGGATTGTCCGGTGTGGTAGACATAGATCTTCTTATACATCTCCGGATCGATCTTCTTCAGATCCTCAGCAAGGTTCTCCTTCTCGAATCCAGGTCCCAGGAGTACCAGCGGCATGTTGGGTTCGAGTAGAAATTTGAGTTTGGAATGGATCTCCCCGTGGTATCCGTCCACGGATGGCTTCTCCTCATACTGCTTACCGGATCTTCCGGATCTGACCGTGGATATCTCCTTGAGTCCGAACTGCCTCAGGACGGCTATCGTTGCTTCATCCTGATCGAGGGATACGAACACTATACGGGGTTTCTTGGATTCTGTGACCGCACGCTGCACGCGTTCTATCTGAGTGGCCCTCCACCTGTTCTTCTGGATGGTCATGTTGTCTCCGTTCTCAAAGATCAGGGTGTGATGCTGGCCTATATCCTGCGGACCTGTCTCTATGGTCCCGAGGAGCTTAAGTCTCAGGTCATCCTCGGAGAATTCGATCTTCTCGATCCTGATACCGAGTGTCATGCGCTTCTTCTCCATCTTCTCGGCCCTGATCTTGTCCGCCGATTTCTCCTCCCTTCTCGTGGTGGAGGCGGTGACGAGATCGCCGATCTCGACGATATTGTAAAGATGCCAGAGGTCCTCGTCCGTTTCGACCTGGAGCTTGACACTCTCATTGGAAGGATCTTCACCCAGTATGCGCATGGAACGGGAGATTGCTTCTGCTTATAGAATTGTATCGGAGTGACTTTGAAGGTGAAATGTCTGAAATCAGACATTCGAAAAAATGGTGTGTAAATGTCAAGCACGATGTATTATATACCGTATGTAAATCACTTAAATCTCGATGACAGGAGGCTACCTGGTCCTGGAAGACGGGACCACATTCGAGGGACAGCTTTTCGGTGCAGAAGCCGAAAAAGCTGGAGAAGTAGTGTTTTTGACCGGAGGAGTCGACGGATATCAGGAGATAATCACCGATCCGTCCAATAAGGGAAAGATCATCGTTTTCACCTATCCTCTGATCGGAAATTACGGTGTTGCAGACGAATTCAACGAGTCGGACAAGGTCCAAGTCAGCGGCATAGTTGTCAGGGAACTCTGTATCGAACCTTCCCATTACTACAACGGGACCCTTCTCGGGGACTTCATGGCAGAGAAGGGAGCCATCGGAATATCCGGAGTGGATACCCGTGAGCTCACACTCAAGATCCGCAAGGATGGGGTCATGAAGGGCAAGATCGTGAAGGAAGGTACCGATATCAAGGCCGTTGTGAAAGAGCTCAAAGGAGAAAAGATCGATGATTCCGTGAAGGATGTGTCCCCCAAGGACATCATCAGGGTAGACAGCGGAAGGGACCTAACGGTCGCAGTCATAGATTGCGGTGCAGGATGCGGTTTCTTCGAGGCCCTCGGCAAGATGTTCAACGTCATCAGGTGCCCATACAACGTCAGGGCAGACGAGATTCTCGGGTCAGGCGCAAAAGGAGTCATCGTCTCCAGCGGACCCGGTTGTCCCGCAGCGGATGAGCTCTTCATCACGATGGATACCATAAGGGCCCTCTCGGACAAGCTCCCGATAATGGGTGTTGCCCTCGGAAGCGAACTCGTGGCCATGGCCATGGGTGCGAAGGTGGAGAAGATGAAGATCGGGCACCACGGAAGCAACCAGCCCGTGAAGATCAGCGGCCGTATCTGCATGACCTCCCAGTCGCAGGGATACTGTCTCGTCCCCGACAGCATGGAGGCCGCAGGACTTGAGGTCACACAGACTAACCTCAACGACAACGTCATCGAAGGTTTCAAACACTCAATTCTTCCCATTTATGGATACGAATACCGCCCAGAGGGCGGAACAGGTCAGGGGGACACGGTGTTCCTCTATGACGATTTCCTCAATGTCATCAAGGGGGGATCCCAATGAAGAAGGATTACAAGAAGGTCCTGGTTATCGGATCCGGACCCATAGTCATCGGACAGGCCGCAGAGTTCGACTTCTCCGGAACACAGGCATGCCGTTCCCTTAGGGAAGAGGGATACAAGACCGTCCTGGTCAACTCGAACCCCGCTACTATCCAGACAGATACTGAGACCGCGGATGCGGTCTACATCGAGCCTCTCAATGCAGAGACGGTAGCCAAGATCATCGAGAAGGAAGGTGTCGACGGGGTCGTCTCCGGAATGGGAGGTCAGACTGGTCTGAACATCTGTTCCGAGCTCGCCGAGAACGGTACCCTCGAGAGACTCCACTGCGAGCTCATCGGAACACAGCCCGACGCGATCGCAAAATCAGAGGACAGGGAACTGTTCAAAGAGGCCATGATGAAGATCGGGGAACCCATTCCCATGTCGGAGAGTGTCAACACGATCGACGAGGCCATCGCAGCAGCGAACAAGATTGGAAGATATCCCGTCCTGGTAAGGCCCGCTTTCACACTGGGAGGTACCGGAGGAGGAATCGCCTACGACGAGGCCGAACTCAGGGAGATCACCGCCCACGGACTCGCATACAGCCGTATCCACCAGGTCCTGATCGAGGAATCGGTCCTGGGATGGAAGGAGATCGAGTTCGAGGTCATGAGGGATTCCAACGACAGCTGTATCATCATCTGTAACATGGAGAACATCGACCCAATGGGAATCCACACGGGAGAGAGTATCGTGTGCGCACCCATCCTTACCCTTTCGGAGAAGGATGTTGATAAGCTTAGGAACTCCGCCATTAAGGTCATGAGGGAGCTGAACATCGAGGGAGGATGCAACGTACAGTTCGCATTCAATCCCAAGAACGGGGACTACAGGCTGATCGAGGTCAACCCCCGTGTGTCCCGTTCATCCGCACTCGCATCCAAGGCAACAGGATACCCCATCGCAAGGGTGTCCATGAAGATCGGTCTCGGATACACCCTGGACGAGATTCCCAACAAGGTAACAGGGACCACGATGTCGGCATTCGAGCCCTCCGTGGACTATGTGGTGCTGAAGATCGCCAGATGGCCCTTCGACAAGTTCCGCACAGTGGACAGGCATCTCGGAACCCAGATGAAGTCCACCGGAGAGACGATGGCCATCGGAAGGACATTCGAGGAATGTCTGCTGAAGGGACTCAGGTCCCTGGAGATCGGGGTCAACGGACTCGATAGGTTCGATGTCCTGGACAAGGACATCGAGGACCTGCTCAGGAACGCCACCGACCAGCGTATCTTCGTGATGGGAGAGGCGCTGAGGAGGGGATGGACCCCCGAGAAGATCGCTGAACTCACCAACTGGGATGTGTTCTTCATAAGAAAGCTCCAGAACATCATCAAGATGGAGTACAGGATCAAGGCCGGACTCACACCGGAGATCCTCAAGGAGGCCAAGCTGATGGGATTCTCCGATGAGACCATCGGAGAGCTCTCAGGAAAGGCCTCGCTGGATATTCGCGAGCAGAGGAAGAAGCAGGGGTTGGTGCCTGTCTTCAAGATGGTCGACACATGCGCAGGAGAGTTCGAGGCCAAGACTCCGTACTTCTACTCCACATACGGATGCAGGGAGACTGAAGCCCATCAGGTCAAGGACAGGAAGAAGGTCGTCATCGTCGGAGGAGGACCCATCAGGATCGGACAGGGAATAGAGTTCGACTACTGCTGTGTCCACGGAGTCATGGCCCTTCAGGAGGAAGGAGTCGATGCGGTCATCGTCAACAACAATCCCGAGACCGTATCTACCGACTTCGATATGTCCGACAGGTTGTACTTCGAGCCTTTGACACTCGGAGATGTCCTCAACGTCATCGAGGCCGAGGATGCGGACGGTGTCATCTGCCAATACGGAGGTCAGACATCGGTCAACCTTGCGGTGGACCTCGAGAAGGCGCTCCAGGGCACCAAGACCAAGGTCCTGGGGACCACACCCGACGACATGGATGTCGCAGAGGACAGGCGCAGGTTCTCCAAGCTGATGGACGAACTGAAGATCAAGCAGCCTGCATCCGGAACGGGATACTCCTTCGAGGAGGCCAAGCAGATCGCCGAGGATATCGGATATCCTGTCATCGTCAGGCCCTCATACGTCCTTGGAGGAAGAGCGATGGAGATCGTCTACTCCACGGATGACCTTAAGACATACGTCGAGAGTGCGGTCAAGGTATCGAGGAACCACCCTATCCTCATCGACAAGTACCTCACAGACGCCATCGAGATCGATGTGGACTGTGTGTCGGACGGAGAGGACGTCTATGTAGGTGGAATCTTAGAGCATGTGGAATACGCAGGATGCCACTCCGGGGACGCCACCATGGTCATGCCCCCCAAGATGATCGGACAGGACACCATCGACGAGATCCTTGAGATCACGAAGAAGGTCGCCCTTGCTCTGCACATCAAAGGACTCATGAACCTCCAGCTGGCCGTCAAAGGCAAGGACATCTACATGATCGAGGCCAATCCCAGAGCATCCAGGACCGTGCCCTTCATCTCGAAGGCCACCGGAATCCAGATGGCCAAGATCGCCACGAAGATCATGCTCGGAAAGAAGCTGAAGGACTTCGGACTCACCGGTTACAAGCAGCTCGATCACTATGCGGTCAAGGAAGTCGTCTTCCCGTTCCTGAAGCTCCCCGGAGTGGACTCCATCCTCACACCCGAGATGAAATCCACCGGAGAGGTCATGGGTATCGACGAGGACTTCTACGCGGCATGCTACAAGGCACAGGTGGCGGCGGGATGCAACTACCCTGTGGAAGCAGGCGGAGTGTACATCACCGTCAACGACAACGACAAGGAAAAGATCCTCCCCTCGGCAAAGGCCCTGGCGGACATGGGATTCACCATCTATGCTACCAAGGGAACTGCCAAGTTCCTCATTGACAAGGGAATTGCAGTTGCTACCCTGTACAAGGTCAGCGAGGGAATGATCCCCAACGCTATGAGCGCAATGAGGGAGGGTAAGATCCAGATGATCATCAACACACCTACCCAGAAGAGCGGTGCCATCAGGGATGGAGCTTCAATGAGAAGACTGGCAGTCGAGCTTCAGATCCCGATCATCACCACCATCCAGGGTGCTGAGATGACCGTGGGTGCCATCAAGGTCGCCAGACAGGGTAAGACCGGTGTGAGAAGCATCACCGAGTACCACAGACTCGTGAACTGAAACTCTAAAGGGGCTGGCAGTTTTTCTGCCGGCCTCATCTTCTTCATCTGTTCTTTGACTTTTGATCGGTAACGGCCATCGGCACAGTGTTCTTTTCAGATTCATGCGGCCATTGGCATCATCTTAGCCAATGTGAAGAGAAGAATGATATTGCTGTAGAAGGTCGAATGCACGTCCAAAACTTATATGATAAGGAACGGTCCCCGAAGGGACCGATGTTTCAATCCGGTACGTTGTCCCCGGGCCTTCTCTGACCTTGGAAGCATTCGTTGAGCATCGTGACCTCCAATCTGTTGTAGGGGATCTCGATATCGTTATCGATGAATGCCTGGTAGACGGCCATCCTGAGGGCCGATCCAGCGGTGACGCTTCCGTTGAAGTCCCTTATGGTTACTCCCAGTCTCAGAACGATGCCGGAATCTCCGAAATCTGTCATTCTAACATTGGGGGCAGCATGTTTCTTGTCATGTAGGACTACAGGGCTCTCGTTGGCGACCTTCAGCATTACCTCCTCTGCCTTCTTCAGATCGACGCCGTATGCGACATCATAGTAGGTGTAAAGCCTGAAAGCCTCATCCTCCTTGGACAGGTTGACGATGGTAGAGGCCGTTACCGCATTGTTCGGCATTGTTATGATCTGGTCCATGTCCCAACCTTTGAATTCAGTGAACATGACCTTGACCCTGTTCACAACATATACCTTATCATTGATCTTCAGGAAGTCTCCCTTCTTGAAGGGCCTTGTCAACAGTATGACGATACCGCTGAAGAACTGGGCGAGCACATTCTGGGCACCCATGGTGATTCCCAGGGATATGACTCCCGCACTTACCAGGATTCCCTGGAGGTCAACACCGAATGCTCCCAGGATCGCGAATGATCCTGCCAGCCAAAATATGATCTTACCGATCATCCTGAACAACGGCAGAAGTGTCAGATCGATGGATGAGTCGCTGTTATCATCGAATTTGGTAAGGATTCCCTCGATAATTATCAGATACACCTTCCAAGCGATGATAAGCACCAGTATCGTATAGAGTATGAACGAGATAGAATTGATATCCGAGATGAGTTCTGGTTCGGCACCTATTATCCTCAGACTCTGGTTGAAAGAGGCGACGAGCACGAGCATGGCTATCAGTTTCGATATGCCGTTCTCGAATCTCTTAGCACCGTCGTCGGTCGTTCTCTTGTCCAGGAATTTGGCCAATCTCGGCGCTATGATGAAAGTCAGGATCTCTGCGAAGATCATCCAGAAGGCGATGGTCGCCAGGAAAGGTACCCAGGGGGAATTGAACGGTTCGGGGAGGTTGTTTTCGAAGATCCCGAAGAATTTGTTGTACGAACCGGACGTGTCATAGATGGATTGGATCTTGATGTTGAAGACAATGTCCGTGTAGATGGTCGATTCCTTGTCGTTGATGTCGGTCACCGCGACGATCAGCTTCACGATCACGCTGTCGTAACTGCCGCTCAGAGAGTCCGCACCGAATGTGAACGTCCCAGAAAGGATGTTGTCATGGTCGGTTTCATTCTCCGGTACGACCAGTCCGTTCTTCGGTTTATCTGTGATCACGATATCTTCGCAGTCGTTCTCGGTGGTGAAGGTCACATCCAGGTAGAGTTTGGATTGGTTTACCACATAGACGGTCCACGAAGAGCTCTTTCCGTTGCCCAATGTGACGTTGATGTTCTCATCGGGGGCAGCCGTGCCCGGGATGGTGATGCTATAGTCCTCGGATGTAAGAGCATCAGTCTCGTCGACGGGGGCCAGAGGGGCCAAGAGTCCGATGAACATCAGCGCAAGGACTATCGCAGCAGTCAGTTTACTGTTCATGACGGGTCATCGATTCCTATAAAATAATACATTGGTGCGAGGGATGGGATTCGAACCCATGAACCACTAAGGACAGGATCCTAAGTCCTGCGTCTTTGACCTAGCTCGGCAACCCTCGCCCATTCGGCCTAATCCTCTATTTCATTATTAGGGTTTTGTTCATCCCCGCCGTGCTGAACAGGTTGGCCGACGCCTACCAAACCATAAAAAGGGAGTATAAGATAGAGGTTCAGTCAAAAGGTGTTCAAATGCCAAACATGCTAGCTGAAGAGGGAAAACAGCTGCTCCTCGGTAACGAGGCGATCGTAAGAGGTCTGATCGAAGCAGGAACTGGTTTCGCCTCCACATATCCTGGAACCCCCTCATCTGAAGTAGGAAACATACTGGAGAAGATCTCCGAGGATGCAGGATTGTATTTCGAGTTCTCGACCAACGAGAAGGTAGCTATGGAGGTATCCGCAGCAGCGGC
>JAFUHJ010000140.1 GCA_017468935.1 Candidatus Methanomethylophilaceae archaeon | reverse complement strand
GATGTCGTTGGGTTACGAGGGTGCCGAGATGGAGGAGCTCAAGAAGTATCTGAGCAAGGAGGCACCGTACGGCGACATAGTTCCCGGTTCACCGGAGTTCCAGAGGATGGAGCGTCTCTCCAACGAGATCATCATGAAGATTGGATGGAAGGACCTCGAAGAGAGGCCGAAGCTCCCGCTGGACAAGGTATTCGTTACAGGATTCAAGGATGTGGAGGAGGCCAAGCGCCTGGTATCCTACATCAACAGGGCGATGACCGTGAAGGTCATCCGCGATGAATCCTTGAAGATGGTCATGGACAGGGTGCAGGGCAGCTCGGTCTATGACATAATGAAATCCTGCAAGGTCGGTGTGTACCAGGCCAGGCAGATACAGTTGCTGTCGGGTGTTCAGTAATCCCTCATCTCGGATTTCATGAACTCCCTGAGGAGACATGTGGCGTAGTTCCCTTTGGGAAGGGAGAACTTCAGCTTGTATCCCTCGTCGTTCATCTCGTAACCGATGTCCTTCAGGGGACAGAGGATCTCCCTCCTGCTTCCCTTCGAGGTGCATCTGGACAGTTCCGGTATGACGAAGTCCTCGTGGCTGAGCTTGTTCTCCTCGATGACCTTGCGCTCGATCTCGCCCATCTCGCCCTCGGCGAGCTCTCCGTCTGAACCGAAGAGCGTGATCGTGACGAAGGCCCTTCCTGCCCTTACCTGCCTGGTGACCAGGTCGATGTTCTTGGAGGTGGTCAGGATCGGGTTCTCGTGCTGGGGGATCTTGTTGGCATCCAGAGGGATGATAATGTCCCCTTCGACGGGCATGTTGAGCGGAAGTCCTGCATCCATCCTCCTGCTGAGCATCTCGTTGAACAGCAATGATTGATACGCGTGGACGAACATCATCTGGAGGTTCGCCGGGAGGATCTCGATCGCTCCCACCCAGTCCTCCGGATTCTCGATGAGCTTGCTTAGCATCATCCTTTCGAAGGCCATCGCGGGAGGCATGGTCTGACGGATCTCGGCCCACTCGGACACGTCCGCCTTCTGGAATCTCTCCCTGATGAGGCGGAGTCTCTCCTCTTCCTCATCCGTTGTGAATGAAATGTATGTCATGACGGCACCTTTGATGTCGCCGCGGACCAGTCTTTCCCCGACGCGGTGCGTCACGGGTCTGACCGCTCCGAACCTCTGGACCCCGAAGTAGTTGGGGAATCCTCCGGTCTGTTTGATGATGGAAATGTCCGAATCGACGGTCTCCCTGATCTGGGAGGGATCCATCGTACAGTTCTTGACGCTTATCTCGAAATCGTTGCCTATCAGGTCACCGATCTCGATGCCCCTGGCACCCCTGTAGATGTTCTCGATCTTGAGGTCCTTGAGATCGACCTTCTGCCACAGTTCCTCCGTCCCGTAGACGGACATGAGCTGTGTGGTGATCGCCCTCTTGTCCTTGGTGCCTGCGAAACCGATGCGGTCCCTGGAGACACCCATGCTGCGGGACATGAGCCTGACCATACGGTTGGTCTCCCAGTTCCTCGCTGTGACGGTCGCTATAGAATATTCCCCGTTGTCCTTCTGCCTCGGGGGATCGGAGATCTCCCTGACTATGAAATCCTCTGGAACTGTCTTGAGATGGCCGCCGGTACCGTCGGTATCGCACAGATAGTTGTGCATACCGATGCCGGTCTCGGCCGTTATGCATTTGCGATACATGAAATCAGTTTACCGAGTAGTATTTGGATACGGACTCTGCCGCTTTGGCAACGATCTTGGTGGGGTCTCCCTTCTCGACCTCTACGTAGAGGACGCGGTCGACGAGCTCGGGGTGCTGGTCGATATATCTGACGAGTTTGACGTCCGGATCCTCGTTCAGCGTTTTGATGAGCGGAGTGATGAGGGTCTGGCTGGGATCTTTGAATCCGACCTTGATCGAGGTCTTCGTCTTCTCGATAAGATAAGTCTGCATGGTAATTGGCATAGTCACGCCTTATTTATATTTTATAGGGAGGACGTCGGACGGGTGCGCTAACCTTTATCCCTCAGCGATTACATCCAGATTCATGGGAAGGATATCGAAGGCGCCGGTCATCACGCTGGTCACTATCGTGGCGATCATCGGGGCCATAGCGGTCTCCGACAATTTCAGGGACCACGATCCGACGGTGAGTGCCGAGGTTATCGAGGTTATCCATGGTAACACATTCGTACTGGATATCGGGATGGATGCCATGGAAGGCATCGGTGCGGAGATAGGCGATGATATCCTTGTTAAGACGGATGACGATTCTTTCTCAGTCCTTCTATCCCCAGATTCGAAATTCAATGGGATATCGATATACGGCGGATACCTAGCAGATGTGTCGGGCAGGATGACTCTGGGGTTCGCCTACTGCAACCATGTCACCATCGACATCGATGTCGGCGACATCCTTACCATGTCCCGTGAAGGGAGGGATCCTAACGTCGACAGGATACCGAACTACCTCAAGGGGTATAGCGACGATCCCGGCGATTATGATGATACGATCGTGTTCGGCAATCTCCGCGAGGTGGTCGGTGGGGATCTGGTGCCTGGTTCCATATACCGCTCCGCCTCGCCCTGGAATGCCGGCAACCGCAGTCCGGTCGCCGACGATTATCTGAGGGAACAGGGGGTCGAATCCATCATCTGCTTGAACATGAACGAGGATGAGGTGGCCGAATACGCAGATGGGATGCCGGACGCGTATGCGAGCGAACTGTTCAGGGAGGGTAAGGTATCCTGCAAGCTTCTCCGTGCGGCGGTACATTCGTATCCGGGCGATATCGTGTTCGTCATCGATTCCCTGTTGGAGTCTGACGGGAAAACGGGGATCTTCTGTACAAAGGGGAAGGACCGTACCGGTTTTTACTGTGCCGTCATAGAGGGTCTCGCCGGAGCGACCTACGACGAGATACTGGCCGATTTCATGGAATCCTTCTGCAACTATTATCACATCGAGAAAGGCAGCGAGGAATACGAAGTGATAGCGAAGAACTACCCCCAGCGCGTGCTCTATCTGTACGATCACACCGAGCTGATACCGCATCCGGAGAAGGTGGACTGGGACAGCGTGGAATTCGAGAAGTTCGATCCAGAAGAGGTCTTCACCAAGTACCTTGTGGATTACATCGGCATGGATGCTGACAAGGTCCAGAAGGTCAAAGACAAGCTCACTGGCGCGACATGAAGCGGGACATCACCAGAATTGTATCCGTGACGGTCCTCAGTCTCTTGGTATCCTCTACCGATGCCCACATGTATTCGTCGTTCTCCTCGTTGAGGACGACATCCTGATCTCCCGCATCGAAGTGGAACGGATATACCTTGAACAGTGTCTTCCCCTCGCGGACATACAGGGGTTCCATGCAATCGACAGGTTCCCCGACCTTGATCGATGTTTCTTCCATTATCTCCCTGCGTGCGGCCTCGACGGGTGTCTCCCCCTCTTCGATCTTGCCGGCGACCAGGGACCAATGACCAGGGAACGAACGGCTCTTCTCCGGACGCTTCTCGAGGATGCATTTGCCGTTCCTCGATACGACGGAGGAGACGACCTCCTTGTAGGTTATGCCTTCGATGTCGACAGTACCGGCAGTGGCATCGACGGTGACGATGTCCCCGTCCTCGAACAGTCTTACGGAAGGTATCCTGTCGATCATCGGGATCGATGAGATAACAGCACCGGTGGCCACGATGGTCTCCGCGTTCTCGTTGATCACGGCTGCGGGCTCCTTGCCGTGGACCATGAGGTCATACATCACATAGGATCCGACCGTGCTGCCTTTCCCCTTGGGGAATACGAGAATCTTGCCTGCAACGTTTCCGTCCCTGACCCTGAGGTCCCCGGTGGAACCGTCGACGCCCCCCAGGAAGCTCAGGGGCTCGTCGAGCTTGATGACCTCGCCCTTGGCCTTGCCGTTGGATATGCTGCGTCCCTGGAAGATCACATTACCAGCTCCATCAGTGCGGATATGTCTCTGCACATGGCCTTCTGCGAGCACAGTGTGGGAAGGTAGTTCCCTGCCTTGGCGGAGTTGGTGGCCGTTCTCTCGAATGTCCCCTCTATGGGTGCTACGACCATGCATGTATCTGCCAGTACGGGACCGAAGCGTTCCATGATCTTCACGTCCTCGGCGCATTTCTCCCTGATATCGGTGGAGGTGCAGAACCAGACCTCGATGTCCTTGTTCCTCTTCTCCTTGTCCGTGAGGAACTGTGCAATCTGATGCATCTCCTTCTCGGTGAGATGGGGGCAGCCGATGGCTATAAGCTGAACATCGTCTGTTCTGTTCAGCTTGTCATATGCCTTCTCGAGTTCGGCCTTGCCTATGTGGATGGTCTCCAGTTCGGAGATATCGTAGTTCCCGGCCTCGGGTGTGATGCCCTCGACATGGTAGAGCGCCATGGATCCTGATGCGGCCATAGCCGCACACAATGCCTTGGCCTCCTCGACCTCCGGCGTGATG
>JAFUHJ010000139.1 GCA_017468935.1 Candidatus Methanomethylophilaceae archaeon | reverse complement strand
CAACCTCCCCGGCCTCGGCGATGCGGGCGACAGGATCTTCGGGACCAGATAATCGGTGCCTCTTCCCGTATGCGGCCGCCTTGCTCAGGAAGTTGTAAGGTACCTCGGGGTTTGAATAGAAGTACAGGTGGGGATACCCTGCAATCAGGTTCCCCTCCTCATGCATGCACATGTACTCCTTGCCGTTGGTCTTGACGGCCTTCCACGAATCACCGCAGTTGTCACTGTCCCAGTAGTGGAACTCATGACCTTTGATGGGGCCGTCCTTCAATACAGAATCCGGATCCTCCGAGGATACGGTGATGTATCCGAATCTGGAGAGTTTGCCAGTGTTCTTCACCTCTCCCTTGATGACACCGACAGAATCATGCATCCTGCCATCCGAATCCTCCAACCTGTCATGGAGGTACATGAAACCGCCGCATTCGGCCAGACACGGCATCCCATCGGCCACCTTCTTCCTTATGGCCTCCATCATGGGCTTGTTGGAGCATAGCTTCTCCGCATGGAGCTCTGGATATCCTCCCGAAAGGACGATGGCATCGACGTCCGGAATCTCCTTGTCGTTCAGAGGCGAGAACTCCACTATCTCGGCACCCATCCTCCTCATGATCTCGATGTTATCCTCGTATGTGAAGCAGAACACGTCATCCTGTGCCAGACCGATCCTGACCGGGGAATCCAGCTTCCTGACCTCCGGGGCTCTGTAATCCAGGTCCGGTGCGGATGAGGCCAACTCCATCAGAAGGTCGATGTCCAATGATTCCTCCAGCACCTCTGCCAGCTGGTTGAGCTTGTCCTTGAGCTCGTCGATCTCGTTGGGAAGCACAAGACCCAGATGCCTGCTCTCGAGTATCAGATGGCTGACCTTGGGAACGTAACCTATCGTCTTGATACCGAGCTTCTCGACCTCCGGTCTGATCATATCGAACACCTTCTGCGACATCTGGTTGAATATAACACCCTTGATGTTGTTCTCGGTGAAATCCAGGAATCCCTTCAAGGTCGCAAGGTTAGAGATACTGGCGCCTTTGCTGTTGATCAGCAGGATCACGGGCGCGTCGAGTTTCCTTGAGACATCATGGGAGCTCGCCTCCATGCTGAGAATGCTGTTCCCGTCATAGAATCCCATCACGCCGTCGATGACCGAGATGTCGTTCTCCTCGGCGGTCCTTGCGAAAAGGTATCTAAGGGTGTCCGTCCCGACGAAGTATGCGTCAAGGTTCTTCGATCTGGTACCGATGACACGGCTGTGGAACATAGGGTCTATGTAATCCGGACCGCACTTGAACGATGCGACCTTCAGACCGCGGTTCACCAGTGCCTGCAGTATCCCGCATGTGATTAGCGTCTTCCCGCTCCCACTGGACGGGGCGGCTATTAGGAACCTTGGAAGGCTCATCTGCCCCTCACCACTGCTATGTAGACGGGGTTCTGGGCGGTCATGAGATGATACTTGCCCAGTTTCCTCGCCTTGGAGACGTTGATGCATGTGATCTCCTCCTCGACCAGACCGAACTCCCTGATGACCTGCGTGGTCTCCTCGAGGGTCTCGATGGTGACCGAGTTGATCACGATCCTGATATCGGGGTTCTTCTCTAGCAGACATCCCACTATGTCCTTCAGATTGCCCGAGGAGCCTCCGATGAACGCATGGGTCGGCACGGGGAGATCCGACATCGCTTCAGGCGCCAGACCCCTTATGACCTGGACGTTGGGCGTCTTGAACTTGAGCTTGTTGACCTCGATGAGATCCGCGGCGGGATCCTCCTTCTCGATGGCGTAGACCTTTCCGTTGACAGCGACCAATGCCATCTCGATGGATACGGAACCGGTACCGGCACCGATGTCGTATATGACGGAATCATCGGACAGTTTGAGCTTGGCCACTGACAGTGCCCTGACCTCGCTCTTCGTCATGGGTGCGTCACCCCTGGTAAACTCCTCGTCGGGGATGCTTATCGCGTTGGATGTGACCGGGGAGTCGTTGCAGATCAGGGCTACGCATAACTTCCCGAAGCCGTGCGACAATATCTCCTCCGGAGTACCTGTGAAAATGCTCTCAGTATCGTAACCGAACTCCTGTCCCACGGTGATGGTTACATGCATGTCGTATTCGATGAACCGCTTCGCCATCTCGTGGACCGATTCCTCTTCGGAGAGGAGCGTGAACACCTTCGGGTGGATCCTGCTCAGGCCCACAAGGTTCGCTTCCCTTCCGTGGGCGCTCGTCATATACACATCCTGCCAGGACGTCCCGATCTTGGAGCACAGATAGACCGCGGAGGATATCCCGGGTTCGGTATGGACATCGAATTCATCCCTGTCCAGTTTGTCGAGGAGCTTCTTCGCTCCGCTGTAGAATCCTATGTCCCCCGACATCAGTACGGAGATATTGCTGTACTTCGGATTCTTCCTCAGATATTCGATGATCTCGTCGGACCTGTATTCCTCGAGGATGTCCTTCCCGTAT
>JAFUHJ010000138.1 GCA_017468935.1 Candidatus Methanomethylophilaceae archaeon | reverse complement strand
TAGAGGAGATAGACAAGACCATCACCCATCTGCAGAAGGTGAAGGACAACCTGCTGAGCTCCCAGAACAACCTCAGGCTCGCCAACGACAAGGCCCAGGACCTTTCCATCAAGAAACTCACCAGGGGCAATCCCACCATGGCGAAGAAGTTCGCCGACCTGAAGCAGGATCAGGAATGATAATATGGCCCCCGAAAGGGGGTCATCGAACAGGATTCCGGACGACGACAGACTTATCGTTCGTTCCCGGGTACTCTCAGTTCGATGATAGTTTCTCATCGACGATCCTATTGACCTCATCCCTGTCATCATCGGATACTCTGGCGAATCTCATCGCATCTTCCCTGGATAGCCCCAATTCAGACATGAGATCGATCATAATATCTGCTCTGTCTCTGATCATTTCAGCGCGAGCTTCCATATACCCCTGCCTTCTCTGGAAGTTCACGATCTCTTCGCCCAGACTCATTCCGATCCTCTCCAAACTCTCCAAAGTAGTATCGTCGACCTCGATATTATAACTGTTTCTCAAGCGGTTCCTGTATTCCTCCCCTTTGAATCCGGACAGGAAGATATCATTGAACATGCGGAACGCTCTGTTCGGTGCATCCTGAGGACCGCCCAGTTTGACCATGATGATCTCTAGGAGATTGCAGTCCTCGGGGCGACCCGTGTTCATATCGGGGCCTGTCACCTTCACCAAAGGATACCTGACCAGGGAGTTCTCCTCGCCCTTCCTGGGTTGCAGGACGAACCATATGGAGTACGTTTTCCTGAGACCCTCATAGTGGCTTCCCCTGAACACGGCCCCTTTCTGGTTGAAGATGATACCGGATGCATAGAACAGAGCCCTGTTGAGGAGCGGATATCCGGGTTCGGAATCGCCCTGGGCCTCTATGTTTATCATTATGTCGATCTTCTTCTCACCTGGTATGGTTATGCTGAACAGATTGTCCATGATCACATACTCATCGCTATCGTTATGCATCTCCGTTTCCAATCCCGGAGTCCTCGGCAGGTAGTCCGGAGAGATGCATCTCTTGATGTGCTCGATATCCATTCCGTTGAGTTCGGATACGAGTTCTCCGACGACGTTAGAGAGGATGTCCGTGTTGTGAACGGCTCTTTTGAAATCAGCATCGAGCTGCTTGTAAGATCTCTTCTCAGGATCTTCCGATCCGAAGATACGTTCCGTCATGGGTGTCCTGTGCATCTGACGGAATAAAAGTAAGCATGTTGCGGGTCAACTTGACAGGGGATGTACGGGGAATGGTCCAAGACCCTCTCGGGTACTCTGCGGCAGCTCCGGCCACGATCTGAGCCATGACCATGACCCCGATCGTTCAAAACATCACATTACAAAGATAACAGCCAGCAGTTATTATACTCATCAGACCATCCCCCTACTGTGACAAACTACTCCAACTCCAAGCTATCCCAGTTCGAGAACTGCAGGTTCGCATACGACCTCCATTACAACCAGGGATACGAGTCCCCCTACGAGACCATCGAGGCATTCCTGGGGTCCAGGGTGCACGAGACCCTCGAGAAGCTTTACAGGGACCTGGAGAACGACAGGATCGACACACTGGATGAACTGATCCAGTTCTACAACGAGTCCTGGGACTCGAAGTGGCACGACGGCATCATCAACTCCTCGACCAAGGACGACTTCCAGCACCACGACGACGGTATCCTGTGCATATCGCAATACTACGACAGGTACCATCCCTTCGACCAGTACGCCACCGCCGGGATCGAGACCGACGAGAAGCTCCTGCTGCCGGACGGCAATACCTGGTCGGTCAGGATGGACAGGTTCGCCTTCAGAGGCGATACGTTCTACATCATAGACTACAAGACCGGGAACAGGATGAAATCCCAATACGATGCGGACACCGATAGACAGCTCGCCATGTATGCCGCGTGGGTCAGGGAGAAATACGGCAGGAACAAGAAGGTGAGACTCATCTGGCACATGCTGAAGTTCGACAGGACCGTCGAATCCGAGAGGACTAACTTCGAACTTGAGAGGACCGTCGACAAAGTGGTCAGGGAGATAGAGGAGATCGAATCCTGCAAGGATTGGAGCCCC
>JAFUHJ010000012.1 GCA_017468935.1 Candidatus Methanomethylophilaceae archaeon | reverse complement strand
TTTGGTGTATCCGATCCCACGACTGCTCCATCAATATCTAAGCTCAATCTCATTTTTTCTCATTATCAATCTCATCCAGACGGTGCTCCTTTATATTATAGTAAAAAGGTCGCACACACATTAAGCCAAAGCTGAAGCTATGGAGGTAAAGAAATGAAAGCACTAGGATACGAGAACGCACCTCTCAAGGATGAGGTCATCGACCGCATCGCGAGCGTAATCGGAGAGGGCAAGATCACAAAGGGCGAGAGGACGATCATCACACCCGCCAACGAGGCGGATGTCTGTGCGGCCGTCAAAGCGGTCATCGCAGCCAAGGGAGCCATCAGCTCCAAGGTCGCCAAGCACTGCGGAGAGAACGACGTCGTGCTCGACATGTCCAAGATGAAGGCCATCGAGTCCATCGACATCGTCAACATGACCGCAAAGGTCCAGGTCGGATGCAAGATCGACGATCTGATCAAAGCAGTCTGGGAGAAAGGATTCACACTGGGAGTCATCCCCGGAGGAAAGGATGCCACCGTCGAGGACTGGATCTACACCGAGACGCCCGGAATCGGTTCATACAAGTACGGTACTGTCAAGGACAATGTGTTCAATGTCTGCGCCGTCGATTATAATGGAGAATGCATCGAGACTGGATACGATGTCATCGGATACTACATGTCCGGATACAACCTCACACAGACGCTGGTCGCTTCCGCAGGTAGGATCGGAATCATTACCGCGGTCACTCTCCAGCTGTACCCCCGCGGAACAGTGGAGGCCGTCTCCTACGAGGTCCCCGGACCCGCAGAGTTCCAGAAGTACCTGGAGAAGCTCGCACAGGAGCCTTCCGTCAGGCCTCTCCACATCTCGTTCAACGGGAACAAGGCCGTAGTTGCATTCCAGGGAACCGAGGACTTCGTGAAGCTCGACCTCGAGGCCAACGATGCACTGTTCGAGGGAGCAACAAAGATTGAGGACGACCTCTGGACCGGAATCAGGGAGGCCGCATGCGTCTGCCCCAAGTCCCCCACATTCTACATCCCCGTCAAGAACCTGGCAGCATTCCTGGACTTCGTCTCCAAGACCGATTACAAGTACGCGGGAAGTGTCCCCGACTGCACCACAGTCGCAGTCAAGCTCAGGGGCGGAGAGTCCGACCTCGAGGAGATCGCCGACTTCGCTGAGTCGCTCGGAGGAAGGTACAACGGCAGGTGTGCTAGCAAGTACCGCACAGAGGCCACCAACGCCTTCGTCAAGAGGATCACAGAGGGTTACATGGGATACAAGCCCAAGGAGCATGACTTCGCAAAGAAGGTCACGCCCGAGATCATCGAGGAGCTCATCGACGCGATCGGAAAGAAGAACGTCAACACCAACGGTATGGACAGGATGATCTACTGCCACGACCTCGCACCCCTCCCCAAGGAGGCAGGACTGGCATTCAACTGCATCCCCGATGTCATCGTCAGGCCGGAGACCAACGAGCACATCGCGGCCATCATGAAGATCGCATACAAGCACGGAATCCCCGTCACACCCCGTGGAAACGCTACCTGGGGTCTCGGAGGATCCATGCCCGCCTACGCCGGTATCGTCATGGACATGACCTCGAAGATGAACAAGGTCCTCGAGATCAACACCGATGAGAGGTACGTCAGGGTACAGGCAGGATGCACATGGAAGAGACTGCTCGAGGCCTGTGAGAAGAAGGGATACATCATCGGATCCTACCCCTCCAGTTTCCCCGCGGGAACCATCGGAGCATGGATCTCCACCAACGGAATGGGAATCGGTTCCTACAAGTACAAATCCGCTAAGGACAACGTATTGAACTCCCACGTCATCGTCGACAACGGAGACATCGTCACCACCGGATTCGACGGAATGGGATCCTACGGAATGGGATACAACCTGAACCAGTTCTTCTCCGGTGCCGAGGGAACCCTCGGAGTCCTCGCAGATGTGACATTCAGGATCTACCCCCTCGGAGAGTACAGGTTCTGCGGATATGAGTACGACACCCTCGCAGGTGCCAACCCCGCACTCCAGGAAATCGTCAAGGATGCTTCCGTAGTGCCCCTGCACCTTGCATGGTCCGACTACATGCACTTCGAGAACCAGCGCAAGGCGGGTATCCACGCGCCCGATGTGACCAACCTGTTCCTCATCACCTTCCAGGGTGACGCTGCGCACAACGACCTCGGAGAGGCATTCGCCGACGCCGCCGCTGAGCAGAACGGCGGAAGGAAAGTGGCCACAGAGATATGCGAGCACGAGTGGGAGGAGAGATGCTACGAGTTCCGTGCAAGGAAGGTCGGAGTCGGAGAGATCCCCGCAGAGGTCATCGTCCCCGCACACGACTGGGGAGCATACGTAGGAGTATGTTACGAGGGATTCGAGGCCATGAACATGGAGCCCGGAGGAGTCATCGGAGTCATGGTCGACAGGTCCACCACCCTGTTCATGCCCTACTACTTCAAGGACGACGAGACCCTCATGGGAATGCTTCCCTTCGGATTCAACTTCTACATGGGTGACAGGGCCGCCGAGTTCGGCGGAAGGTCCACCGGACTGGGAGTGTTCTTCGCTTGGCAGCTGGATGTCATCCACAACGGACCCACCGTCAAGAAGATGAGGGAGCTCAAGACCGTCCTGGACAGTCACGACGTCGTCAACCCCGGACACGTGGTCTGCGGAATGACCAGGTTCGGAATCAACCTCGGAAAGCCTATCATGTCCCTCGGAAGTGTCATGCTCCAGACCATGAAGAAGATGCTGCCCAAGAACAAGACCTTCGCGGACAACAAGAAGAGGTTCAGATACAACGACCTCGAGCACCTGAAGGTCCTCGACAGGCACCACAAGCTCGGTGACGGAAGTCAGTAAGATCATTTCGAGAAACCCTTTCCCGGGGGAGCGATCCCCCGTCATACCGTGTGCCCAGCACACATGGTTGGAATCTTTGGATTCCATCCACAAACGTTTTGTGGATTCTAGGAGGTGAAAGTCCTCTGCGGGCCCGAAGGAGGGAACCGCTAGTCAGAGGCAAGGTTATGCCCGTGAGGGTTATGGCTGAAAGAGGCCCGAGACAAAACCCCGAACCTACGTACAGAAACCGCATTTGAGGTCGCTCAGGACGGATAACCTGGCGGTAAACAGGAAGTCCAATATCCTTACGAAGTCCTGAAGATAGATGCGGAGGCTACTGGGGGGAAAGAGACCATGCATACCTGGGGAGGTCTCACTGCCCTGCCCCAAGAAAGGTGACCGCGCACAGCGATGTGCGCGGGGACAGTGAGAAGTCAGCAGAGGCCATAGTACCGTGAAGAGTGCCGAGGAAGGAGCTCTGGGAAGGGCCGAACGCCAGTTTACAACCCGCCGAGGGTGGAAGCGTGATGATGAAATGCCGAGTCAACGTAAAAGACTGAGAGACTACCTCAAGGCCAGAGGAATGGAAGTCCAAATGGCCGAAGACGGTGTTGACTTCACCATACGCGAAACATGGGGCGAGTTGAACGTACCCGACCTTATGGACCAGGTCCTCACGCGTGAGAACTTCGATCAGGCAGTCCGTCAGGTCGTGGCGAACGGAGGTGCGCCAGGCGTGGACGGGATGTCCACAGCCGAACTGCCGAGGTTCGTCGAAGAGCATTGGAACGAGATATACGAGCAACTGAGGGCGGGAAGGTACTTCCCGTCCCCGGTCCGCCGTGTCACCATACCCAAACCGGATGGAGGCGAGAGGAATCTCGGCGTACCCACGGTCCTCGACCGTGCGGTACAGCAGGCCATCGCCCAAGTGTTGACACCAATATACGAACCCATATTCTCGGAATCCAGTTTCGGATTCAGACCAGGAAGGAGCGCCCATCAGGCGGTGACCAAGCTTCTTAACGACTACAAGGAGGGATACACCTGGGCGGTCGATATCGACCTGTCCAAGTACTTCGATACCCTGAACCACGACATGCTCATGAACGCCCTCCGCAGGACCATACACGACGAGACATTGCTCGTCACCATCAAGAGGTTCCTGAAGAGCGGGGTCATGGTCGACGGAGTGGTCCAGGATACGGAGAGAGGTTCCCCCCAGGGCGGGAACCTCTCCCCTCTGTTGGCCAACATATATCTCAACAGGTTCGATGAACTCCTCGAAGAGAGGGGCCACCGTTTCTGCAGATATGCAGACGACATCATCATCCTCGTCCGCTCTGAAAGAGCGGCCGAACGTGTGATGTCCTCATCCATCGATTTCCTCGAGAACACGATGAAGCTGAAGGTCAACACCGATAAGAGCAAGGTAGCGAAGGCCACCGAGGTCAAGTACCTTGGGTTCACGATTGGCGATTACGCCAATCGCGAAGGCACCCGAACCATTCAGGTTGCCATCCACAGGAAGGCTATAGACAGGTTCAAAGACAGGGTGAGGAGTTATCTGAACGAGATTGGCGGATGGTCAGTCCAGAAATGCCTGGAGGCGCTGAACAGATATCTTCGGGGATGGGTCAACTACTATGCCCTGGCAGGATCGAGATGGCAGTTCCAAAGCTTGGTCAAATGGGCACGCAGGAAACTGCGTGCCAAGATTTGGCACCAGTGGAAGACACCCAGAAATCGGTTCAAGAGGTTAATGGCCATCAAACCGAACCAATGGCAGGTTGCAGGATGCCTAATACATGCCAGGTCCCACGGGACTTGGCATATGTCGGCATTCAGGCCCCTTCAATCCATCCTATCCAACAGATACCTGGAATCCCTGGGATTCCCAGATATGCTCCAGATGTACGAGGAAGCACATAACAGACTGGCGAACCGCCGTATACGAGA
>JAFUHJ010000137.1 GCA_017468935.1 Candidatus Methanomethylophilaceae archaeon | reverse complement strand
TGCCTTCGGAGATTGCCAGAGGGAGGATGACAAAGGTATCGACACCGTCCAGATTCATACTCTCCATCACGATGTCCGATGATGGTGTGCCGTAATGGAATGCGATGTTTACATTCCTCCTTCCGTTATCCCTCAGGAACCCTGCGCACCTCTCCGCAACGGCCCTTTCCCCGGCGGAGCCCGAATGCTGTCCTAGGACGATCACTCCCGTATTCATTACCAGTAACACTAATTTCAATTACATAACATATCGTATGCCTTAAATTGTAATTCGTGTTACTGGGCATCATGGCGTACGGTTACGTAACAAATGAGGATCCCGAGGTCCAGAGAAGCTTCGCTAGACAGGCATACGGACACGAGATATGGCTGGGCGATGTTTTCCGTGAGGACGATGAGATCTGCGTGTACGGACTGTACGGTCACAAGATGGTCCCGGATAAACCGATGCCGTCGGATTATGCCCAACCCGTTCTGTACGGTGACGAAGGACGTCTCAAGAACCCTTACAGGGAGATCGTGAAGGATCCCCACGGATGGAAGTTCTGCTTCGAGGATGTCGGAGCGGACGTTTACACATTGTACGTCGATTCCAATTCCACATGGGTCACTGACGAGAGCGGATGGCACCGCGGAGTGAAGAGGGATTTCTCCGAGACGAAGTATTCCGGCGCATTCAACATGGTCGCCAAGAGGATAATCTCCAAGGACGGGGTCGATCCGGGTTCCGTCATCCATGCGACCCTGGAGATCATGCCTGAGAAAGCGAAGCTCTCGGTCGGTCAGGATGCGATAATGAGGATACTCTACGAGGGTGAGCCCCTTCCGGACCACAAGGTTCTGTGCTATTGCTATGGAAGCGATGCGGTGGAGTTCTTCAAGACGGATTCGGAAGGTGTCCTGAGATACCCGATCGGATGTAAGGGCACGTACATATTCATAGCCAAATACACGGACGAGGACAAGAAGGTCGACGAGGAGTTCGACGAGACCGCCTTCACCACCACTCTCACCATGGAGACCGATTGATTTGCTCAGAATCATATCGACAGGAAAGGGCGGAGTGGGAAAGACCACGACGATATCCACTTTGGCAACGATGATGGCCAAGGAGGGCAGGAAGGTACTGGTGTTCGACACCGACCCCAGCATGAACCTCGCGATGACTCTGGGCATCCCGTATCAGGATGTCCCTACGATCACCGAGAACAAGGAGGAGATCAGCGAGGAGCTTGACGAGATGGAAGAGGAGAACGCCATGGCAGTCGGCAAGAACATCCTGGACAACTATTCGAAGGTCAACAAGGACGGTATCCGTATAATCATCATGGGGGCCATTCCCGAGGAGGGCAACGGATGTCTCTGTTCAGCGGTGGCCATCGTGAAGATCCTGATGAACTATGTGGACTCTGACAGATGTCCGGAGACCTATGACGCGATATTCGTGGATTCCCAGGCAGGTCCGGAGATCCTTGGCAGAGGTTTAGCAAAGGACTTCGACTGCAATCTCATAATGACCGAGCCCACCCCCAAATCCGCCGAGGTCTCCAAACAGGTCGCATCGTTGGCGAAGAGATTGGGCATCACGATGAATCTTCTGGTCATCAACAAGTCCGAGCGCGAGGAGGATATCAGGAAGGTATCCGACCTCGTCGGGATAGAGCCGGAGAATGCGGTTCGCATACGTTACGATCACAGCGTCATAGATGCGGATTGGAACAACCAATGCCTCCTCGACACCTATCCTGAATGCGACGCGATAAAGGACATCTATACGATCAAGAACAAATTGGAATCTATCAAGGGGTAATCGACATGTGCGAGTTCACAGTATATCTGAATAGGAAATCCGACAGCGACATCATCGCCACGAATGTAATCAAATCGAAGATCAAGGAAGGGCACATCTCCATGATGGACAGCTCCGGCAAGACCTACAGGGTGGACAACGCGGAGATCGTGACCGTGGATTCGATCATGGCAGAGATGCATCTCAAAACCGTTGCGTGATAGCGTGATGGAAGACATCGTTAGGAACGGCAACCTGGAATGCCTGGTATCCGATCCGACCCTATTCAGGGAGGCCGTCGACGGGTTCATGGCGATGTTCGATCGCGAGGTGTACGATTGCATCCTTGCAACCGATAGGATATCATCCATGTTCGCTGCCGTCATCGCGGACAGGATGGGAAGATGCGTGGTCCTCTCTCCGGACGCCATCGGCAAGCGCAGGGTGATCATCATGTCCGATTCGCTCGGCAACGGTCAATCATTGAAAGAATGCGCCGAGAGGATAGAATCCGAAGGCGGAGAGGTCCTCCGCATAGGTTGCATCGTAGAGAGGAAGGAAGAGGGTGCGAGGAAGAGCAAGATCCTCAGGCCGTATCCCTTCGAAGCGCTTGTGGAGATCTGAAAAACGCCAATCATCATGGTGATGATCCGGCTTACGGATGTCGGACCGCACCATGAGAATTCTCATCAAATCTCTTAGATCAACCTGCGATAGAATCCTTCCGCCCAATCCTTCGTGGATAACGCATGCTGATGCATGTATGTGCCGACGGTGTTCTTGAAGATCAGGCCATCCTTCTTGTCCACTATCCCCAGTCCGCGTTTCACATCGAAACCGAACCTCTCGTTTCCGGAAGCGGTCACCTCCGAGTAATGGTATTCGTGGGCACGGATGCCGCCTTCGAACAATGGGTTATCCGGCGTCGCATCGGCCATGACGTATGTCGGTCCGTGACGTTTGTTGACGAACACCGAATCGCATCCGAAGGCCCCGATCATGTCATGTCTCGTTCCCGATTTGTCCACCATGCCTGAACAGAGGCTCATCAGTCCCCCGCACTCTCCGAGGATGGGACATCCCTCCTGGGCCATGTTCCTGACGCCGTCGAGGAAGTCACGGTTCTCGGATATCTCCGCGGCATGGAGTTCGGGATAGCCTCCTCCAAGGTAGACAGCATCCGCATCCGGGAGCCTTTCGCCGGCGACGGGACTGAATTTCCTTACCCTGAAACCGGACGCCTCCAGGCATTCAAGGTTCTCTCTGTAATAGAAGCAGTATGCATCATCGAAGGGTACCGCGATATCCGCCATGGCATCCCTTTTCACATACGGCGATGATGTGGGAAGATCGGAGTCCGTGGACTCTGCGATGTCCATCAGGATATCGAGGTCCAACGTATCGACGAGCCTCTCCAGGGTCTCGACCCCAGAGTGTTCGGCATCGACTATCGTGTTCAGTCCGAGATGTCTCTGGCCAAGCGTGTTCTCCCTATCCTTCCTAATCTTCCCCACGACCTTTACATCTTGACAGTAGGCGGACATGGCCACATCGAGCTTGTCCGAATGCTGTGCACCCGAGACCTTGTTCAGGATCACTCCGGCGATCCTCACGTCCGGGTCGAAGGATCTGAATCCATTGATTATGGCGGCCGTGCTGCGGGTGAGCGAACCGGCATCCACCACGAGTACGACAGGAAGGTCCAGGAGCTTGGCGATGTACGCCGTGGAACCGATGTCCGAATCCCCGGAGAATCCTTCATACAGTCCGCGCACACCCTCTATAACGCATACATCGGCATCATCCGAAGCATATCCGACGAGGTTGCGGAGCGTATCGTCATCCATCAGGAAGGAATCCAGATTCCCGGCCGGACGGCCGGTGGCCGCGGAATGATACATCGGGTCTATGAAATCGGGCCCTACCTTGAACCCCTGCACCTTGTATCTTTTGGACAGCAAGGACATGATCCCTGTGGTGACCGAGGTCTTCCCCACGCCGCTGCCTGTCCCTGCGATGACGAATCCTTTCACTCAGATCAGCTCCCGAAGTGTCTGGGCAGTCTCCAATGTGATGATGCCCTTAGCACCCATCACGAGGCCGTGACTGCCGACCTCTCCAACGGCGGTGAATCCTTGCTCGAGATAGTTGGAGAGTTCACGCGGCTGATCGGTCACCAGGACACAGCTCTCGTCTAGGCCAGGGTATCCGTGGCAGATCCCGAGTACGACGGTCAGGTCCGGTGAGAAGCCCTTCACTGTCTCGTGCATCTCCTCGCCGACGACTGCATATTCGTCCAGTCCTCCGATGATGCGATCGATCGCGACATCCTTCGCCTGAAGATCACGGAGTATGTCTGTACAGTATCCCCTGATCCTGGGGAGCCCCTTATCCGGATCCAGATTGGCGACGAAGAACGTCTCGCCTCCAAGTCTCTTCCGGGCCGTGTCCACGGCTTCGAAGATGTCAGCGAAACGGTATGCCAATTCCTTCTTTGCGATCATCACGACCGCGACCTTCCCTCCGTTGGAGAGCGTATCGATGATCCTCCTGCATACGGAGAGCTTCGTCGGGCTCTCCGCAGGTCTCAGATAAGTCCTTCCGGCCATACCCTTGTTCTTCTCCAATGCGGTCGCGGCCTTCAGCAATGCGGATTGGCGGTCGCATTCGTCCTGAGGTATGATGCCCGCGTTGGCCCCTGCCTTCAGTGCGCGTATCGCACCTTCGGTGTTGTTGTCCAAGCATCCGTGGCAGTCGATGGCGAAACAATTCGTCCCCCCGAGGTCGACCCTGCCGATGGTCGCCTTGATGTCATCCCCTATGATCGTGCAGGCACACGTACCGATGACGGCCATGGTCTTTGGATCGAACCTCTTCTTGGCCTCCATCAGCGTCTTCTCCAGCTGCGGTCCTCCACCGAAGATGAGGTCGTTGTCCTTCATTGAGGACGTTACCACACGAACGCCTGCATTCTCGAGAGGCCTTGATGCCATGAACGAGCATCCGGCAGGTCCGTGCATCACGATGACGTCCACGTTCATGTCCCTGGCGGTGTACATGGCCGCGACTATGGGATTGGGACGAGGATGGAACACATCGCTCATTGGTATCCTTCCTTGGTCATGCGGACGACAGTCTTCACTCCAGATGGTATGTCCGGTTCCGTCCCGTCACCGGGTGTGACTATGAGTCTTGCCCCGTATCTCTTCACGACCTCTTCGATGAGGTCGCGGTCGAGCTTGTCGCAGACCTTCTTGGAGACCGGGTCGATGATGACCAACGAATCCGACAGACAATCCATCATATCGAGTGTCTTCAAAGTGCGTTCCACCGACATGTGCGAGATCCCGGGGTTGCGTTCGGTGATGAATCTGACATCCCCTTTGAATCCCACCTCTCCTCTTCCAGGGACCCCTCTGAATTCGGATAATGCCTCAAGGACCACATCGGCCGGGATATCCATGGAATCGCAGACCTCCAGGGCCATATCCATGGCCTCGAGGTACTGGAGTGCAAGGTAGTCGCCTTTGAGCTCGATCTCGTGCATCCCTCTGTAGTCGACAGAGACCTTCAGCGGTTCCCCGTATACGGGTCTGCCGATCACGGTCACCTTCCTTCCGCAGAGCCTCAGCTGTTTGCCGTAGGGGGACCAAACGTCCTTCTCCGATTCGAGAACGATATTGATGCCGTCAGTGAGGATGTCCTTCTTGGCCTCCTGTGCCTTCCTGCTCTTCTTGGCGATTCCGTAATCCTCGAGAAGGTTGGTGATGCAGGCGATGTCCGCCTTTCCAGACCCACCCAGGGATACCTCGCATACCATGACGTCGTAATCTCCATCCGGGAGATCCAGGAGGTAAGGGGGAGCGATGCTCTTCAGTTCCTGTAAGTCCAGGCTGCCCCTGGTGTACGGTCCGGAACCGCGGGAGGATCTCAGATACACCTTCTTCCCGGCATAGGCCAGGATATGGGATATGAGGTAGCATGTGCTGGTCTTTCCCTTGACGCCAGTCACTTCGATCCTGAATCTGTCATCGTCGATGAAACGGTTGACCGCTTGGGAATACCAGATCCTCTCGTCGTATGTACATCCTTCCAGGAAGATGTCCGGACAGTGGCATGGCATGGATACGAGGTCGTAGTGGCCAGGTGTAGGTTTACCGACACACACCTCCGCTCCAATATCCTTCAATGATTCCATCATCTCCTGGCTTGCAATCCTGTATACGTCACAGACGGTGACATCGTGACCCTCTCTCTTGAAGAGCGGTGCAAGCACCTGTCCTCCGTGCGTCATATCCAACAATAGAACTCTCATCTTCTCAGATCCTTTTCATTATGATCGGGTATCATTCACTCACATCCGTTGCATCCGGCGTAATCCAATCTCAGACCGCCGGAGATGTCCTCCGAACGCGAGTATATCGTTTGGGCCAGTTGGCGGTACAGTCCCGCCATATCCGAGTCAGGCGCTCCGGAGATGACGGTCGTATCACGATCCTCACAGGCCTGGACGGTCGGCGATCTCGGAAGTCTGAACACGACGTCCGTCCCGATGTCCTTGGCAGCCTCCGAGATGAGACTATCCTCATTCTCGATGCCCCTGGAATTCTGTATGAGTCCGCCGAAACGGGCATAGCCGTCCTGGCGGAAATCGTTGACAGCCGTAGCGATGTTGTTAGCAGCATACAGGGACATGCGCTCACCGGATGTCACGACGAACACATCGCGGGCATATCCATTGCGGATGGGCATAGCGAATCCTCCGCATACGACATCCCCGAGGACGTCGTAGATTATGACATCAGGCCTGTAGACATCCATGGCATCCAGCCTGTCCAGTTCCTGGAATGCTGCGATGATCCCTCTTCCCGCACATCCGGTGCCGGGTCTCGGTCCGCCGCATTCCACGCAGAGGACGCCGTTTGAACCTTCGTGTACCATGTCCTCCAGGGTCCTGTCGCTCTTGTCGCGCATGGTGTCCAGGACCGTGGTGATGCGTCCACCTGTGAGCATGCTCGTGGAATCGGCCTTCGGATCGCATCCTATCTGCATCACCTTTAGGCCCGATTCTGCAAGGGCATCGGATATGTTCGAAGAGGTCGTAGATTTGCCTATTCCGCCTTTTCCGTAGATAGCGATCCTGCGCATGATACCACGTTTCCTTCTCTTATCAGTCTGTAATGGGTGCCGGTGATGAACGGATAGGGATCATTCCGAC
The DNA here is from genome assembly GCA_017468935.1 of Candidatus Methanomethylophilaceae archaeon. Taxonomy (GTDB): domain Archaea; phylum Thermoplasmatota; class Thermoplasmata; order Methanomassiliicoccales; family Methanomethylophilaceae; genus Methanoprimaticola. Next base: position 4,621 of record JAFUHJ010000137.1, on the reverse strand, counting down.
AGGTATTCCCCGGCCTTCCTGTCCAAGTAGTCGGTGAGCCTTCCGTCCGCCTCCACGGGGCGTGCATAGTAGAGCTCCATCTTCCTTCCGTTGATCGTTATCTCGCCACCGTCGCTGTAAGGTGGGATACCGAGCTGTTCGGGGATCTCGTCACCTAGATGCAGGCCCATGGCTATGAACAGAGGTATCGCGATGATCCTCTTGACACCCTCTTTCTCCAGGGCATCCAGCGTGTCCTTTATCGTCGGCTCGCAGAATTCGTTGAATGTGTATCTGGTGTGCTTGAATCCCAACGATCTTAGCCTGTCCGCATTCATCTTTATCGTGCGCATGTTGGCCAGGGACGGATATCTCGTGCCGTGACCTATGATCATCACTCCGCAGTCCTTGTCCCCGTTCGCATCCGCGATCTTGTCACACAGTATGTTCGTCAGTATCCTGTCCATCCCGAATGCCGGTGCTATGCAGACGGACACATGTTTTCCTTTTACCGTCAGGTCGGCCATGTCAGAATCCATTCCCAGTTTCTGAGGGATCAGTTCTTTGGTGAGGCTCCCTTCCGCTATGTAGTAGGGGAGGACCACGACATTGTCCACTCCGGCATCCACCAGTCTTTCCAGTGCCTCAGGTATCGAGGGGTTGCTGACCCTGAAATATCCAATCTCGACATTATCCCATCCTCTGGCAGCAAGTCTTGACGCCTGTTTCTGCAGTATCTCCTCTAGATTTCCCTTTCTGGTACCGTATCCTGCAATAATGATTCCATTAGTCATCTGTCATAACCTTCTGAATGTCCGTCAATATCACTATTAGTATTAAAATTATAATTATTAGTGTTACTATTTATGTTAAAGTTTTACAAAAAGTGTTATTGGGTCTAGGCAGGTTTTAAATATTTCAATTGTATTCAATTGAATTGAACACAACTGAGATGGTACAAATGGCAAGCAAAGAAGAAATCATCAAAGGATTGAACATGATCGTAACCGACCTCTCTCAGCAGGCCGACGGACACATGATTGTCTCCAGGTACATGGCAGCAGCAGGATACAACAAACTTGCGGACAAGTATGCGGAGCATGCAGAAGAGGAGAGAGGATACGTCACCCAGTGCATCGACAGGATCCTTGACCTCGGCGGATGTGTCAAGAACGAGGCAAAGGCCGAGAAGCCTGTCTCCAACGACCCCATCGAGTGGCTCAAGATCGATCTCCAGATCTCCAAAGATGGACTCGCAGTCCTCAAACAGCTCACCGATGCAGCACATGGGGACTATGCCACCTACGAAATCCTCGTTGATTACTACAAGGACGAGGAAGAGGACATGTACTGGGCAGAGCAGCAGCTCGAGCTGATCGAGAAGATCGGTGTCCAGAACTGGCTCGTCCAGCAGCTCTGATCATAATAAAGAGGGAGGGGAAACCCTCCCTAAATCGTTTACAGATCACAAACGGTGTACACCAATACCGGCTGTAAAAAGTCAACAGGCCAGCACAGGTGCCGGCAATCGTATCTGTATCATACCGTATTCCGGCAACTCCAGATTCTCAGTGACTTCTGATCTGATGTAGAACGCGGTCCTTTTCGCACCTATGCCCATAGTGAGGATCTTCCCGTCCGATTCAAGGATATCGAATATCGATCTGATCCTGTGGACGGACATCATGAGCTGTCTCGATATCTCCAACACGTTTCCGCTGCGGTTCATGCGCAGATACTCGAGAACGATATCCGTCCCCTGAGTGACGGTCTTCGCCGTATTGTCCAAGGACGGGAGTTGTATGCTGAAGTCGTCGCTGCCGCTGATGACCACGGGGATGAGTCCCGAGGTGCAGTAGCATCCTCTTATCAGTCCCATCCCTTGGCCGATCATCTTCGCATAACCTAGATTCTGCAGGAGCATGGATGTCTTCGCGTTCCTGGGGGCCGTCGAATACAACCGGTCCATGTCCGGCCTCTCTTCAACGCCTCCAGGGGACGTTATGGTCATCAGGTCATTGGTGAACTCGATGACTATGTCCCGTCCGAGCGAGGGATCGAAATGCATCACGGCATTGACCAGTGATTCCTGTATCGCCGTTCCCGGAAAGCGCTTGAATTTAGCGACCTTCGACTCGAGATTGACGAAAGGCGTCGTCTCCTTGATGTCCCATAGGCATTCGCGCATCTGGATGACGAGGGGTCCGAAATAGATGTGTTCCTTGTTCCCGGCCCTCACTATTATGTGCCAGGGGCACTGATCCGCCAGCATCAGTGCGAAGTTGTTGTAGATCTTCGATCTCGCATACACTCCGTCTGGAAGTGAGCTCTCACCCCAGTATTTCCTAGCGAAGTCGCGATAGGTCTTGAAGGTCATTTTCTGTCTGTCTGCTGGTAGGTCCTCGAATGGTATGGACATGAGACTGTCGACTCGAAGTCGTTATTTGAATGATAGTAAAAGGTTTAACAACCTTATATTTTCCTGATAGCTTGTAACAAAAAAGTTAACAGATAAATAGTAGCCAAATACATCCTATCTTCAGGTGATAAAGAATGGCAGGCATACCAACAGAAATCATCGACCTCGTGAACGCAAAAGAGGCAACGAAGCTCCTCGTGACAGCTTCTTCCGAGGGCCAGCCCCACGCTATCGTATGCGGAAGTATCTTCGTGACCCCTGACGGAAAGGCAGGAGTCGGAGAGATCCTCATGAAGAGGGCAGCAAAGAACCTTAAGGACACAGGCAAGGCGGCACTCTCCATCAGCTGTGGGCCCAAGGCATACGAGCTGATCCTCAAGAACCCTGCAAGGGCCGACAGCGGTCCCGTTTTCGAGGATATGAAAGCCAAGATGGCACAGGCAAATCTCCCCTGTTTCGCAGTTTGGACATTCGACGTCGCAGAGATCTGGGACGAGGGTGCCGGACCCAACGCAGGGACCAAGATCTGCTGATGACAATACGGTCCCTTCGGGGACCCTTTTTATCTTTGGTCCATTATTACTATAATCATGTCAGTTCTTGAAGAATACCTGCCGGAATGGTTCTTCGAGTACCTTTCGCCCATTGTCCTCATTGCAGGAGGGGTAATGGCACTTCTGATCGTGTTCCTTTATCTGAAGGACAGGGATTCTGCCTGGTATAAGTTGGCAGTCACGGTCGGAGTGGTGTTGGGTGCACTCATAGCCGTATTGGCAGTCGTAGAAGGATATCACGCACAGACGTACACTCTAATCCTCATAGCCATAGCGGCCTTCACATTGATCATAAGGCCGTTCCGCGAGGTCCATATCGCTGTGATCGTCGGACTATTCGTAATGGTCCTGGTCTACATCGTGCTGGGAAGGCTCAACGGTCAGGAGGTCGGAGGAGTCGATCTCACCGTCCTGTCCGAAGGCTGGCCGAGGATACTCATAGCATTCGTTGCCGGTTCCATCGTATTCGGAATGCTCAGGTTCGCAGAGGCCATAGTGAAGCTCTTCGGAGCAATATTCAACTTCTGGCCCATCCTGTTCGTACTCGGAATCATCTGCATCGCAGAGGCCGTCTGTATGATGTTGGGTTACGGATCCATATTCGACTACATCAGGGACATCCCATGGCCCAAACCGGAAGAAATACCGGTTCCGAAGTTATGAGGTGTTAAACAATCTGCAAGGCGATCATCCAGCGTCTCCGAAATCGTAAACTATGGTGAGATTTGAGGGCAACAACCTTTAAATTATAGTAGCCGATGGAGGGGAAGAGTGGGCTCGTGGCTTAGCCAGGATATAGCGCTGGCCTTCTAAGCCAGACGCCTCGGGTTCGAATCCCGACGGGCCCGCCTGGATGCATCACCTAATGATGACAAATCCAAGGGAGAATCGAAATGAAGAGAGGCTCACGCGCCTGGAAGAAACGCGGTAACCAGCGTTGGAAATGGCGCAAAAAGAAAATGAGAAGAAGAAAGAAAGAAGCGAAGATGCGTAAGCAGTGATTTGCATTTGCATCACTCTCCAGGGGGTATAGGCTAACCTGGCAGACTGGCGGGCTCCAGTTATTGAGCGTGATTGTAAATGGGTTTGCTGACAGTTGATGATTAACTGGAGCGATGACTCATTGATTCCGCGGGAGGTAGCTCCTCCCGTAGTGGAAACCCGCTGACGGGGGTTCAAATCCCTCTGCCCCCACTCACGCATCTTTGTTGCTTCTTCTTTGGCACCTTCGGGTGCCGATCAACCTTCTTCCCGTTCATCGGATTATTTTTTGAGGTACCAGAATCGATAACATGAAGGCCAGGATATTCGCTTTTCTTACAGTATTTGTGATCGTTCTGTCCGGAATCGGCTATGCCTTCGCAGATTCTCAGAGCTGTAAGGACATCGGTGTCGCCTGGCGTGGAGTAGATGCGGAATCCTACGTCTATACGTTGAGGTCCATAGAGGCCGCGGGCGGTAATGTCATCGAGATGGATCAGGTAATCTGTTATGATCTGGAATACGACAGCCAAGGGAATCTGATTTCGGGCGTAGATGAAAATGGTATCCTGACTGAGGAGGCCGCGGATTCAGTGAAGAACGGTTCTTGGCATAATTCCAACGTCGCCGAGGTCGTAGGCGATCTGACGACGATAGTTTTCACGGGAGGCGAAGACATATGCCCCTC
>JAFUHJ010000136.1 GCA_017468935.1 Candidatus Methanomethylophilaceae archaeon | reverse complement strand
GATATGACTCCATGATATGCACCGTACGATTAGTATAAGAAGTTACGACGGGGGCCTCCGAAAGTGGAACCGAAAACGACACCGCCCAGATACTCATTTTCCACTTTCGGTTTCAATGCCTAAGAACCCTAGAAAATATTGGAAAATCATCAAATCGTTAAAGAAACCGAGGGTTTCCTCAAAGCTCGGCCTCCGCAAAGGATAATAACGGACCCGCCAATCGGCGGGGCATGACCAACGAGTTGACAGTCTGCGCAGCCGCCTCTTCGCAGGAGCGATGTTCGACGATGGTTTCCTTAGTGAGCATAATGATGTGTTTCGGGGTCGCCATGGATGCTTTCGTGGTCTCCCTCGGGAAGGGTCTTGCCCTGAAGAAGACCACCTTGAGGGCGATGCTGACCGTTGGTATATGGTTCGGCGCATTCCATATGCTCATGCCCACCATAGGCTGGTTCGCCGGGGAGTCCGTAGGGGAATTCATCGACAAGTTCGACCATTGGGTCATGTTCATTGTCATGCTGGTCCTGGGAGTAATGTTCATCAAGGACGGGTTATTAGAAGAGGAAGATGAATCCAATGAGCTCACGAAGGATCTGAGCTATGTCACCATGCTGCCGCTGGCCGTCGCAACGAGCATAGATGCGTTCGCCGTCGGGATCTATTATTCTGCAAGTACCATCGATATCATCGAGGGAATTATCGGACTCGGTATTGTCACGATGGGGATGAGCGCACTGGGAGTATACCTTGGTGGAAGGGTCGGCACCGTGTTCGGAAGACCTGCTTCCGTCCTGGGCGGTATAATCCTCATCGCGATAGGTATCATCGCCGTGCTCGACCACTACGGTATTGTACACATAATATGATACTGCCTTCAATGTCGAATGAAGCACAGGAACTCTTGGACGGATTCGAGACCGGGAGGATCCCCCTTCTGGAATTCATCCGTTCGGCCAAACGTCTGCAGGACGAAGGTAAGATCGCCAACGATCCATCGCTCGGTACCGCCGTCGTGACATGCTTCGGAAGGCACAGCGAGGGGAGGGACCTCATGAGCGTCCTCCTGATGATACAGGGATTCACCGTTGTATCTGCCGACCGTGATTCCACCCTGGAAGAGATAGTCGATATGTGCAGGGATCCTGAAGTGACCGTTCTCTGCATGTCCGTCCAGACCACCTACGATTGTCCGGAATCCCTACAGATGTCCGATATGTTGATGGATGCCGGGATCAGGGAGAGGATAGTGCTCAACATAGGCGGTGCCGCCATATCCGAAAGCGTGGCGGAGAGGGCAGGATGCGATGTTTATTCGGCGACCGCCTCGGGCTCGGTGAGAAAGATCAAGGAAGAGGTCCTGAATAGAACCCGTGAGAGAACCGAACAATGTTTTAAATAATGTCAATATGTAATAATTTTTATGACACATGGTGTGCTGGGCCTGGTAGTATGCCCTATGACCGACGACAATCTCATCTACAGTCTCAGGAAGGATGTGGAGGACAAGAAGGTCGTCGTGGTCAACAATGACAGCTGTGGCCCTGTGAAGAAGAAGCTCGAGAGATATTTCATCCCCTATCAGGCGGTGACCTGGAGAGAGATCACATCACATTCCTTCGAATTCGATCCAGATGAATACAGCATCCTGATCCAGACCATCAATCTCGGACTGCATTCGAAACCAGAAAAGCTCAAATCAACCGTGGAGGAGATCACGGAGGACATGCAGCCCTTCGTGGATGCTATGGGATTCTATCTCGGTACCTGCGGTAACTACGATTGGAACATCCCCAGATGGTGCGAGCAGAAGGGATTCAAACCCGCGGCGATGTTCACCGACAAGGACGGCAACCTATGCCACGACTGTGTCGGGATCAACATAGCCGGAGGGCCCAAGTACCACGACATGCAGCAGAAGTACACCGGACACCTCTACATGTTCCCGGCCATGGCCACCAACTATGACGAATTCATGGAGGCAGATCAAGCGGAATCCGCTGCCACTGAGGCCAGCTTGACACCGGAGATGAGGGAGGTCCTCGGGATCGAACCGGGACGCGACGGATACATGAGGTGGCTGCTGTCCCTCGGAGGATACGAGTACATCCTGAAACTGGATACAGGGTTGGGGGACAAGGAGGAGTTCGAGAGGGACCTCCAGAAGGTATCGGAGAGGACCCATCTCAAGATCAAGGTCGCTGAGGACGGATGGGCGGACCTTCAGCCCACAGAGGACCTGTACAAGAAATGCAAATCGTTCCTGCAGGCGTGAGACATGCACATAGATTCGGAATTCACCGTCGGCGTACACATACTTCTTCTCTACGCCTACATCAAGGAGGACAGGATAACCAGCGAGATAGCCGCGAGGAGCATTGGTTGTAATCCCGTCATAGTCAGGAAGGTGTTCTCCAAACTGTCGAAGGCCGGTCTTCTCAAACCCGGGAAGGGGAATGCGAGGACCGTCCTGGCAAGACCTGCAAAAAACATCACCCTGAAGGATGTCTTCCTGGCGACCCAGGAGGAGACCGTCGAGGAGACGTTCAACATGTATCCTACCAATCCGGACTGCCCCGTAGGGAGCGAGATCCACGAACTCCTGTACGGACGCTTCGATTCCGCGATGAACGCGATGCTGAAGGACCTGTCGAAAACGACGATAGCAAAGCTTGCGTCGGAACTCCCCGCGGATAAGTGCAGGTTACCTGAATCGCTCAGGTCTGACGAATAAACAGAACAATTGTAAATCGGTGGCCTCCGGAGAGGCCACCATCGTTTTCCGATTCACTCCTTCTTTCTGCCGTAGAGTAACAGAAGTGCGGAGTTCACCACGACGGCTACCGAACCGACGTTGTGCACCAATGCACCGGTGACGGGACTGAGAACGGCCGCCATGGAGAGCGCGACCGCCAGACAGTTCCAGCACAGGGAGAACGTGATGTTGAACTTGACCTTGCCCATCATCTTCCTGGAGATACCCACGAGATGAGGCAGGGAGTCCAATCCATCCTTCACGAGCACCATATCCGAAGCGTCAGCGGCGATATCCGTTCCTGTGGAACCCATCGCGATACCGACCCACGACTTCTTCAGTGCTGGAGCGTCGTTGACACCGTCACCGACCATGCACACCTTTCCGCCGGAGCCCTGTCTCTCGTCGATCATGGACACCTTGGTCTCCGGTGTGCATTCTGCCTTGAACTCGGTGATGCCCGCTTCGGATGCCATATGCGCTGCCGCACGGTCGTTGTCACCTGTGAGCAGGACGCACCCCACATCCAGTGATTTCAGACCGGAGACGGTGTCCTTGGAGGTCTGCCTGATCGAATCCGAGAATGCGATGAAACCGGAATATGTTCCGTCCATGGATACGAACACGACGGTGCATCCTTTCGCATACAGGTCCTCGGAGCGTTCCAGGATATCGGCCGGGATGGTGAGACCGGCCTCCTCCATCATCTTCCTGTTCCCGACGAGCACCTCCTTGCCGTCCACCTTGGCGGTGATACCGCGTCCGATGGTCATCTTGAATGATTCGGGTCTTGCGTGCTTCACATCTTCCTTGTCCGCGAAAGATACGAAGGCCTTCGCCAGCGGGTGCTCCGAACCGGATTCGGCGGATGCAACCTTGGATATCAATACGTTCCTGTCCCCGATAGATGAGACCTCTATGACGTTCGGCCTTCCCTCGGTTATGGTACCGGTCTTGTCGAACGCCACGGTATCGATCTGTGACATCCTCTCCAACGAATCCCCGTCCCTAACGAGGACTCCGCGCTTGGCGAGGTTTCCTATGGTCGCCACCACTGCGGTTGGTGTCGCGAGAATGAATGCGCAGGGGCAGAACACGATACATACGGTGACCGCACGGTAGATGTCCTCCGTGAAGATGTAGGTCACAACCGCCAGCACCATGACCAGAGCCACCAGCCACGTCGCCCATCTGTCAGCTACCTTGACCATGCGGGTCTTCTCCGCATCCACGGAGGACACCATGCCGACCATCTTCTGGAAGGATGATTCCTCGGAGGATTTGGTGACCTCCATGTCGAAAGTTCCCATCTGATTGATGGTACCGCTGAAAACGGGATCGCCGATCAGCTTGTCCACTGGCATGGATTCGCCGGTGATGACCGATTGGTCGATCGATGTCTCTCCGGAGATGACCTTACCGTCAACGGGGACCGCCTCTCCGGGAAGGACCCTGACGGTCTGACCCACCTGTATCTCCTCCACGGGGACCTCTATCTCCTTTTCGCCGTCGACCACCCTCCCTGTCTTGGGGGACATGTCCTGGAGGGCCTCGATTCCCTTGCTGGCCTTGGCTGCGGAGAAGTCCTCGAGGAATCCCCCGATCTCCATGATGAGTGCGACCTCTCCGGCGGCGAAGAATTCCTGCAGGTAGAGAGCTGCTATTATCGCTATCGCCACCAGGACATCGGCTTTGATATCATGGTGCAAGAGAAGTCCGGTTACTGCGTCCCAGATGATCGGTGCTCCGCAGATCACGATTGCGATCCATGCGGGGTCGGCCGAGAACGTATCCGGCATGGCCAGAGATAATACAAGCGATACGCCGGCTATGACCAGTGTGATGATATCCTTGTGGAGATCGTTCTCGATGAAGCCGAATACGAACATTATGATGGCCACGATACCGGCGACGGCCAGATGGCCCTCGAATGTGACATATATCAGCATCAGTGCGACCATGGCGTATGGGTCGATCTCCTCGTGAGACAGTGCACCGTTGAGGATGTACCATAATGCGAGGACCGCACTCAGTACGTATATTGCCCAGGGAAGGTATTCCTCAACGGGACCGAGATCCATGAAATGAATGATGAGCGCTATCGCTGCTGTTATGAGTAACACGATACGCTTCGAATTGTTGTTCAGGAAGCCTTCGTAGGCGTTCATTCTATCGAATGATCTATAACGATTTCTGTGATTAATACCGTAAAGTCCGATTGGTGGCCAGATAGCAACTATTTCCAAAAAGTGTTACTAGGAGTATAACAGAACGGGAATGTTGTTACGGTATGTTAAAAAGAAACGATTCGTGTTACCTGAATTCTCTCTAGGTAACACGAATATGGTTTTGTTATACGTCTTGTGTTACTTTCACACCACGTCGATATTTATCTTACCGAACCCATGCTCGTTGATGAACATCGCAGATGTCACCGCCTTATCGAACATCAGTGGGTCGCATATCAGTACCGAGTCCTGACCGTTGAGACATTTCATAGTGCAGTTCTCCGGCCCGTTGTACAGGAAGTCCACATCTGTGGATGTGGCCCTGAGGGCCATCCTGGCTGACATACCGTACACCCCTGTGGGCATTCCGCCCAGCTGGTAATCGTCGATGATCGCTTTGATGTCGGTGTCCCTCTCGGCCTTTATCACATGCAGCACACCAAGGTCAACATCCTTGTGCTGTGCCGTCTTGAGCGCCATCTGCGACTGTGCCCTCGGATAGGGTTCCAGGGACCCTTTGCCGAGGTCTGCCAATGTCCTGTTCATCATGAACACCGTAGGCAGGAGGAGCCCTGCCTTCTGGACGCTCTCGAAATCCGAATAGAACGGCTCCGGTTCCCCAGCATACATGCATTTGCCGCCGTACAGAACACGTAGCTCGTCCGCCCAAGAGTATGTCAGATCGGTGTCATGGGATGCCATGATCACGGTGACTCCGGATGAGTGCATCTGCTCAGCGATCTCCATGACCTCATAGGCCATCTGGGGATCCAGTCCTGCGGTGGGCTCGTCCATTATTATGACACTGGGCCTCATGGCGAGGACGCCTGCGAGAGTGACCCTCTTCCTCTGTCCGTATGACAATTTCATGATCGGGGTCTTGCGGTATTCCTCCATACCGACCGCGAAGAGGGATTCCTGCACCCTCTCCTCGATCTCCTCCTTCGGGAGCTTCATGTTCTCCGGACCGAATGCGACATCCTGCTCCACATAGGGCTTGAACATCATGTCGTTGGGATTCTGGAAGAGGATGGAGACCTCCGAACGCATCTTGATGATGTCCTTGTGCCTGTATGTAAGCGGCTTATCCCTGAACAGCACCTTTCCGCTGTCCGGTTTACGGAGAGCGTTCAGCAGACTGAAGAGGGTGGACTTTCCGGCACCGTTGCATCCCATTATAGCGGTCTTCTTCCCCTCCTCGATCTTCATGGACATGCCGTCCATTACCTTCGGCCCCTTCTTGTCGTATGAGAACGTGATGTTGTCCGCTTCGAGAAGTGTTGCCATCAGATCACCTCCAGATCCACATCGAATCCTATCTTCCTGAGCTTATCCGCCTGCTCCTTTATGGTTGGAGTGTAAATGGAATCGTAGAACAGGACTGAATCCTTTCCCCTCACCGCATCCGTGAAGCACATGTCCATCGCGTCGAAACGGAAGTCGATACCGTTGTCCGTCAGAGCGTATCTCACGTCCGATCCGTAGACTCCGGTCTGTACGCCCTTGAGGTCCTTCATGACCTCCTCGTACCTTTCCGCTGCGGTCTCCTCCTCGGCGGCTACACATACGAGCCTTCCCGATTCCTTGGGGTTTCCGAACTTGGCCGTGAACTCGCAGCAGTTGCGAGGATACGGATCCACATCCATGCCGTCAATGGCGCAGATGTCCCTGTTCATGTTGAATATGGAAGGAGTGAGCAATCCGCACCTGTACACGGTCTCGGGATCGCTGTAGAATCCCTCTGCGGGGCCGCTGTACTCTATCTTACCGTTGTAGAGTATGCTCGAAGTGTCCGCCCACTTGTAAATTATATCTATATCATGAGTGGAGATCAGAACGGTCACACCCTGAAGATGCAGTTTCTCCGCGAGTTCCATGACCTCCATGGATGCCTGCGGGTCGAGACCTGCCGTGGGTTCGTCCATTATCATTATCTTCGGATTCATCGCAAGAGCGCCGGCTATTGCGACCCTCTTCCTCTGACCTCCGGACAGTTGCTGCAAGGGGCGTCTTGCATAGGGCGTCATCCTCACGTCCCTGAGGGCCTTCGACACCCTCCTCTCGACCTCGTCCCTATCCAGACCGAGGTTCAGCGGACCGAATGCAACATCCTCCTCCACCAGGGAGCAGAATATCTGCTCGTCGGGATTCTGAAGGATGACGGCCACATCGGACCTTAGATTCTGCAGACCTGCCCTGGTATAATCGACAGGTTCGCCGTGATTGTAAACAGTACCCTCTTGGGGCTTGTATACGCCCGTGAGGGTGTAGAACAGTGTGGTCTTTCCAGCACCGTTCATTCCGAGGACGGCGTCACGCGAACCGCCCTCTATCGTGAGATTCATCTTGTTGAGAACCTTCCTCGTAGTCCCGGGATGGGTGAAGGTAACATCCTCCAGTCTGAATATCTCGCTCATAAATCCCACCCGAACAGAGGTGCGAACAACTTCGCTGGATTGATCACGTCCCCGGTGTACATACCGAAGACGTACAGTCCGATTGCGAGACCGAATGACAGGATGACCCAAAGTACAGACATGTTAGCGGGCCTGCGGAATATGGGGAACGTACCGTCATAGTTCCTACATGCCAGAGCGGCCTCTGATTTCTCGGCCAATTCCATCGAGAATATGAAGGTACCTGCCATTGCCCCGGCATAGGATTTCATTGCTGTCATCGAACCGTTGTAACCGAGACGGCATTGCGCAGCATCGATCATGATCAGGAATCTCTCCAAAAGAAGGAAAGCATACCTGTAGATCAGGACCACGAGCTCGATTATCTCGTTCGGTATGCGGAGCCCTTTGAGAGCATATGAGAGGAGCGGGATAGGAGTCGAAGATGCGAATGCCAACATCAATGTGACTCCTGCTATCGCACGGAAGAATATCAGCCATGCAAGATTGAAACTGTCCTCGGTCATGTATATCGAGAACCAGAGGAACTGCCCCTCCCAGATCGCAGGTTGTGAATGATCTCCCAAGATCGAGATCATACCGCTCCCCAGGACCATGATCAGTATCGCCTCGCCTATCGCAAGGATGATCAACAGAGGCAGTTTCAGATTTGTGGAATAGGCCATCAGAAGGATGCCTATTGTGAATGATATTATGGGTACCAGGATGCTATCTGTAACGATGCCTACTATCAGCAGGCACATGACGAAAAGAAGTTTCCCGAGAGGGGCCCAATTTACCATACGTGAGCTGTATGCCAGCTCATCCATCTCTACTTGTTCTGACATCGGACCACTCTCGGGTTTTCAGTTTCACTCTTGAGAGGCTTGTTTCTTGCTTCTAGCACTACCGATGAAGTAACCGATGATGATTGCTCCGATAGCAGCCTGGATAGCGAAGAGAAGAGACTCGATCTCTCCGGGAAGCTCTCCGTAGATTGCATCGATCCAATCTGTCAGCCAGGGCACGTATCCGTGATCCTCTGCGGCTTCTCCACCTGAATCATCGGATCCTCCCCATTCTCCATTTGTGAAGACGAAGATTCCGAGACACATGATGAAGACGACCGCGAAACCGGCGATGTATATTGTCTTGTTGCTCATTTTCATGCCTCCGTCGAGAGGGGGTTCAGCTTGTTGGACTCTGTGATCTCGAAGATCTCAGGCCTGGAAGTGAACAGGTAGTGTGCGAACATTCCGAGGACGATTCCTTCTACGATTGCGAGAGGGATCTGAGTGACCGCATAGATTGACAGGAAGTCGATGAGTGCATCTACAAAGTTTCCGTCTCCGGCAGTCATGATGTTGAGTGCCATCTGGAATGCGGTTACGACATAGGTCATGAGGTCAGCAATGAATGCAGCGACGAACATGCTGACGAATGCGCCAGCTCCGGCTCCCCTGCAGACCCTCCAGAGGAGAAGACCGCAAAGAGGTCCGATGATTCCCATGGACACGCAGTTCGCTCCGAGAGTTGTGAATCCTCCGTGTGCGAGCAGAAGTGCCTGGAAAACCAGAACGATTGTGGAGAGAACGGCACAGACGCCGACTCCGTAGAATACTACTGCAATTCCTGTTCCTGTAGGGTGCGAGCACGATCCAGTGACCGAGGGCAGTTTGAGCGAGGAGAGCAGGAAGATGAATGCTCCGGACAGAGCGACTGTCATCTTCTGCTCGGGGTGCTCTGCAAGGATCTTGCGGAGCTTGATGACACCAGCAATGAAGAAGGGTGCCATCACCACGAACCAAACTACGCACCAAAGAGGATCTAGATATCCTTCCATTATGTGCATTTATTTTCACCATCCAATGTGAGATGTTCTCGGCCTGAGCCTTGAACACCTCGAAACTCGAATATTTTAGTCTATTCGATTAAACTTGTCACCGATAATGTTCTATTAAAATGTTGGTTGAATCAGCCAATTAAATTTAGTCTTATTTAAATTTATTTAGAATATACGAAAAAATAATAGATGCCTGGCTCAACACCGCTTAACTGCCAGGCAACTATTACCACTTGTCCAGATTTCTTGGTCAATCCAGATTAACTAAATAAGTTCAAAAGACTAATCCATCTTGAAAATTGAACTTGATTTAGATTTAAGAAGATTCCGAAAATACTTCGAAAAAACCCGAAACATTTGGGATAATGGTTTATACTGATTGCATCCTCGGCCCATTCATGAGCACAATAATCGTCTATGCATCATCCAACGGCAACACGAAGGCCGTTGCGGAATACATCGCAAAGAAGACCGGAGGAGAGGCCGTGGCTGTCTCCGATGCCAAGAACAAGGACCTTTCATCCTACGACACCATCGTCATCGGCGGAAGGGTATGGGCAGGCGGAGTCCCCAAGGACCTCGTCGAATATGCGAAGAACAACAAGGACATCATCGCACAGAAGAACTCTGCCTTCTATGTCTGCTGCATGTACAACGACGAGAAAGGACAGAAGCAGTGCGACAAGCTCGCAGCCGAGTTCGGCATCGCTAAGCACGCATTCTTCAACAAGGGAAAGAAGCTCGTGCAGGGCGACGCCAAGGTCATCGACGATTTCATCGCCACATTCTGAAATTACTTAGGCACCGAAAGGTGCCTTTCCTCCTCTCAAAATCATTCGACAGCGTCCTGTCCGTTCAGTCTCACCAGGGACCTTATCCTGTCCGCGATTCCGTCGATCGCTCCCTCGTCGTAGTTTATCGATATCGCGGCAGTCGGACATTCCTCGACACATCTGCCACATCCCCTGCAGAGGAATTGATCTATCTCGAACTTCCCATCCTTGGGCTTCACGGCCCTGGTGAAGCATATCTCGCTGCAACTCCCGCAGCCGATGCATTTGGAGCTGTCCATCGTTACTGTGACACCTTCCATGCGCTTGAACACGCTCCCCAACTCGTCGGAGATGTTGCGGACCATGTTCCAAAGACAGCAACAGGGACAACAATTGCAGATGGTCATCAAATCCTTCTTGTCACCGGTGCTCAGCCATATGCTGTCCAACTTGTTCCTTCCGATGATGTGCACCAGCCCTTCTTTTCCGCATTCGTCGATATATGCTTTGGCCTCCTCACGTGTGGCAAGGTGACCAAAATCCTTCGGGATCCTGTGGACACCTTTTCCCATGAAGACACATCCATGATCGACAGGATAGTCCTCGCATTTGTTGGACCTCCTGCAGATGCAGAAGTTCATTATGAAGATGTCATCCGCCCTATCTATGACGTTCTTGACCACATCGCTCGGAAGTACGGTGGAGTCACTGGGATCTTCTATCTCTATGTTCGTCTCGATGGTCCTGCTGACGACCTTGTCCTTCGGAAGTACGACCATATCATCTCCGTCGAAGAGCTTCTTTCCGACGATTTTGTTGAACACCTTGGATTTCCTCGTGAAAGCGGCCAATCTGTATCTGGTCCCGAAAACGTATTTGAGGACTCTCACAGATATGTATGGAACGGCCTTCACAAAATGGCATCACATCTCCTGTTGATAAACGTTACATATGTAACCATCCATCCAACATACTGCGGAAAAACGAACTAAACTCGCCTGTGCCAGTAATTATGCTTTTATCGTAATAACACATACGATTTGCAGGGATATAGATGGATGGGATTTATCAATCGGCGCAGCGGCATCAGTTCGTTCCGCACCATGCTGTCGTCCGCGGACCATCCATCCGGAGTGAAATGATTCCTGATTTCGCGCCCGGAGGCGGTGTTCTTGGATGAGATCACCCTGATGACCAGCCTAGCTGTGTTCCTGCTCCTGGCCGCGGTCTGTTCCATCGTATTCAACAAAATCAAGATGCCCTCCCTGATCGGTTATCTGGTCACAGGAATCATCGTGGCCAACGTGTGGAACGTGTCCGAGGACGGGGAGGCCGTCGTAGAGATCCTGTCCAATATGGGATTGATCATGCTGATGTTCTGCATCGGTATGGAGATCAACCTGAAGAAACTCCGCAAACAGGGAGTGTTCGCCATGAGGGTGGCCCTCGTGGAGATACCGTTCATGGTCATGGGCGGTACGATCGTGGGAACGCTCCTGGGCCTCAGTTCAATCCAGAGCATCTGTCTCGGTGCGGTCATTGCCGGTTCGAGTACGGCCGTGGTATTGGGTGTGCTGAAGATGCAGAACAGGCTGGAGAAGGACCGCATCGACACGCTGATCCTCGTCATCATCATGGAGGACATAGCACAGGTCATCATACTGTCCATGATCACGCCTCTGATGGCGGGTTCCGAACTGGACGGAGGAGGTCTCGCGGCATTGATCATGAGCATCCTGGTGTTCATGGTCGTGAGCGTCTTCGTCGGTCTGAAGTTCATGCCCCGTATAATCAACTGGGTTTCGGATAACGTCACATCTGAGGTCCTAGTCATATTCGCTATCGGACTGACGTTCGGAATGGCGCTCCTTGCCAGTTACGTCGGTCTGTCCGTCGCTATCGGTGCTTTCCTGATGGGCATGATGATAGCCCCGAGCCGTAAGAACAAGGAGATCCTGCACGATATCGAGCCGATGAAGAACGTCTTCATGGCCATGTTCTTCATATCGGTGGGAATGGAGATAGGTATCGAGACCTTGATCGACAACATCGGTCTGACGCTCGTATTCCTGATAATGTTCATCACGCTGAAGACCATGGCGGTATTCTCGGGTTACTGGCTCGCGAACGAGAACGCACGCGACAGTTTCTCCAGTGCGGTCAGCTTCCTCGCGATGGGAGAGTTCGCTTTCATCATCGCCAAACAGGCATTGGATTACAACGTGTTCGATAACGGGATCTACACCTCCATCGTCGGTGCCGCATTGCTGTCGATGATAACCCTGCCGCTGATATCCAAGAATGCCGCGGAGAGATGGGACCTTGTGGCCTCCAAGATGCCTGGCAAGATGCTGCGCTCGATGAAGGCCCTGGACAACATCAAGATCTCGTTCTACGCCAGGATCGCCCTGGCATCCAGAAGGACCAGGAAGGAAATCAGCGGATCCATGAACAGGTCCTACCTTGGACTCATCGCAATAGTCGTGGTGGAACTCGTGTTCACACTCATCGCCCCTCCGCTAAAGGCATGGGGTATGCAGTACTTCGGAGGGAACGATTGGATGTGGAGCTTCATGATCCTCTCGATCAACCTGGTCGTACTGTACATGCCCATGTTCTGGACCATCGAGTCCCTGAAGAACATCCTCAACATAGCCGACCGTCAGGGTACCGCGGCCAAGACCCGCAGGGAACACAACTTCATCGACAGGTTCCTGGTATCCAGTTCATGGCTGGTCGCTCTGATGGTCACGATCACGATCTTGATCATCGTCCCCAACGGACTCGGAATCTGGGAGCACATCGTGGTGCTGCTGGCCGCGCTGGCGGTACTGCTGTACATCAACAGAAGGGACGTCCTGATGAAGGTGGACCTGATCCCGTTCGAGGATGACGGGCCGGATTACATGGACGAAGAATCGTTCAGAGAACTGCTCGACAGGAAATATGCGGAGAGGTCCGAGGAAAATAAGAGGAAGAGCGTATCGATAGATACGGGCGACCATAAGTATTGAATCCGGGGAGGGCCCCCGGATTGATTGTTTCTCACCTGAGACAGAGCGTCTTCCAGATGTCCTCGGATCTGTCGAGGATGGCGTCCTTGTCCAGGGTCAGGATGTTGCCGTCCTGCATGACCATATCTCCCTGGCAGAAGACCGTCTTGGTGTTCAGACCGTTACCGGAGTAGACTATGTTGGCGATCATGTTCTCAGGAAGGAGCGGCCTCATGTTAGGTGCCTTTCCATCGAGAATGATGAGGTCTGCGTACTTCCCCGGTTCGATGGAACCTATCTTGTCCTGCATGCCGACGGCCTTCGCACCGTTGATGGTGGCGAAGTCCAGTACCTGCTGCGCTTTGCAAACTAACGGATCCCATCTGCTGGACTTCTGAAGCAGTGCGAGGCTCTTCATCTCGGCGAACATGTCGAGGGTGTTGTTGGTCGTGTTACCGTCGGTTCCGAATGACACAATGACTCCGGCCTCGATGAACTCCGGGATCGGTGCGACACCTCCGGTTGCCAGTTTCATGTTGGATACGGGGCACGAGGATATCGACATGCCGGACTTGCCCATGAGCATGACCTCCCTCTTGGTGAGCCATGCGGAATGGGCCGCAACAACCCTCGGACCGAACACTCCGATCTCCGACAGCCACTCCCCGGGCCTCATGCCGGTCTGCTTCTTGTGATCCGCGACCTCTCCCCTCGTCTCCGAGAGATGGAGGTTCATGGGTGCCCCGACCTCGTCGGAGAACTCCTTGGCCTGGACACAGGTCTCCTCATTGCACACGTACACTCCCTGCAATCCCACTCCGGGGACGATCTTCCTCTCTCCCTTGAACTTTGAGTGGAAGTTCTTACAGTTCTGTACGGGGTTGCCCTTCTGAGTTGTCTTGTCCTCGTCGAGACAGCACCAGCACAGGACCCCCCTGATGCCCGCCTGCTGCGTGGCCTTTGCGATGACATCCTCGGAATAGTACAGGTCCATGAATGTCGTGGTTCCGCTGCGGATCATCTCCATGCAACCGATCTTGGTACCGATGTCCAGATCCTTGTCCGTCCTGTCGGAGTCGATCTTGAACACCTTGTCCAGGAAGTCGGGGAACGTGAGGTCGTCCACGACACCTTTCATGACGGACATGGCCACATGGGTGTGGGTGTTGATCATTCCCGGCATGACTATGTCGCCGGTGGCATCGATCTCCCTGTCGGCCGTACCGTTGTATTCCGGCCCTACGGAGACGATCTTCTCGCCGTCGATAACCACGTCGCCCTTGATGATCCTCCTGGATGCGTCCTGGGTGACGATCCATGCGTTGCGGATTGCTGTTATCATGAACGACGAATCCTTCCTGTGCGATTTATAGGTTGACCATAGCGCTTCTAATGGACAATGTACTTATGAAGATGGATGCGTATCGGACCAGTGAGCATCATGTCATTCCGCATCACGTTCCTAGGCACGGGCGGCGGCCGCCATACCACCATGTATCAGGTGCGGTCAACCGGAGGCATGCTCATAGAGCATGACGGGAAGATGCTCAACGTGGACCCAGGGCCCGGGGCGCTCGTCCAGATGCACAGGATCCATTACGATGTCGGAGAGACCAAATCCGTGATCATATCGCATTGCCATCCGGATCATTATTCGGATGCCGCTTCCGTCGCTGAGGGTATGTCCCGCGGCGGATGGAAGAAAGGAGGGCACATCTACGGTTCCCCTACGGTTATAGAGGGGCAAGACGGACTGGGG
This sequence comes from Candidatus Methanomethylophilaceae archaeon, assembly GCA_017468935.1. Taxonomy (GTDB): domain Archaea; phylum Thermoplasmatota; class Thermoplasmata; order Methanomassiliicoccales; family Methanomethylophilaceae; genus Methanoprimaticola. The sequence continues at coordinate 8,119 of JAFUHJ010000136.1, read as the reverse complement.
CCCTGCATGTCCAAGTATCATCTTGGTATCGTTGAAGGATACAGCGTCTTCAGACCCGGGGACACACTCGATGTGGACGGTATGCGGGTCGACATAAAGATGGCGAAGCACAGCGATCCCACCAACGTCGGATTCGTTTTCCATACCGATAATGGGTTGGTATCCTACGTCAGCGATACGGAGTTCACCGAGGAGATAGCTCAGCAGTACATCGGTACCCGCGTGTTGATCCTTCCGGTAACCACGCCGATGGGCAACCGCATCAAGTACCATCTGTGCACAGACGATGCGATCAAGTTCATCGACATCGTGAGACCGGAACTGGCGATATTCATCCACCTCGGAGTGGTGATAATCCGCAGAGGTCCCGATAAGGAGGCCGCACTAGCTCAGGAGGCCACCGGGATCAGGACGATAGCCGGACACGACCTCATGGTGTTGGATGTCGGAGAGGAATTGGAGTTATCGGACGCGGAGACGTACGATGACGAATGGATCCCTCCGTCGTCAGTCTGACGTCACGGGGTAGAAACCTGCTGTTCCCCATTTCGTATTCTTACCGATGTTGTTGACGGATCCGTTCAGCATGTATCCCACGGGGACCTGCTTCTTGGTCGTGTCCACACCATAATAGATCACGTCCTGGGGATCATCCGCGACCGCGGATGTTCCCTTGGCAACGGTGAACGCGCTGTAGAGGTTGTTGTACGAGTGGATCTCTTCCTTGCCAACTTCCCTGAACTCCTCGAGGGATACGGCTGCCGTGACATGTCCGGAAACACCTACCATGGCAGTCTTGTATCCGGCCGCCTTGAGCAATGAGCACGCGACCGCTGCGGAATCCTCGCAGTCGCCCTTCATGAAGAACAGTGTCTCTAGACTCTTCGCCCAATACTCGTCGATTCCCCAGACCTGCTTGTCGCTGGAACCATCCACCCAATTGGGATACTTGATCCCCAGCTGTGCGAACGATACCAGGAAGTCGGCATAGGACTGCCTGTCGGTCGGATCCCCGCCGATCTCGACGAACCTCTTCTCGAGCTGAGCTACAATGGAGCGGACTGTGTCGTTCACGTACACCAGAGAAGGAAGGTTGGAGAAACTCGAGGACATGTATCTGTTCTCCTCACGGTTCTTCAGGGTGAGCTCGGCGAGCTCCGAGATATCTATGTTGTAAGTGACCGATACATCGTACTTGGTACCATTGAACCAATACTTCCATGACAGTATGTTGGTGTGGATACCGTCCACGATAACGTTGAACGTATCGTTCCCGACGGTCACCGTGTAAAGACCGGAATTGAGTGTGATACTGCTGCCTGTGAACTCCTCCTTCACCTTGTGCTCGCTCTCGGTGAGCTCGTTGACGACGTACCATGTGACCGGTTCATCGGAACTCAGGATACCTGTATCCTGATCGAAGGATATCCCCTCGGGATAGGAAGGGATCTCGACCTCCGGCTCCGGTTCGGGAACCGCAGGACTCACAGGGTCAGAAGGGTCCGTGTCCGTCGTCCCTGACGGCATCGTTACCACTATGGCAACGGATACGGCCGCTATGGCAACCGCCAGGATAAGTACGGTGAACAGGTCCCTGCCTTTCATCATGATGAAGGAAACGGGCCTCCGTGATAAAGGTTAGTATTGGTTGGTGAAGGTTTGTATGAACTCCGTCAATGCACCGTCGTCCTCCGATTCCGCTTCGCGGAACCTGTCCCTGTCGAGTACCTCGATGTAATACGGGCGGAGATCGGATACCGCGCATATCCTGTTCGCATCCCCGTCCCTCACGGCCAAGGCCCATCTGAAACCATCGGTGGCTATCCCTCTCGGGGCGTGATCTGCGTTCATCGCCAGGAACATCCTGGATGATGCCGATGACAGTACGGAATTCATCGATACCGTCGCAATGGACACGCCGGGCACCCTTCCCTCGAACACCTCTCCCGAATACAGGGACGAGTATCCGAGGTACATCATCACCGGCATGACCAGCACCCTCTGCGTGAGTCTCAGTGGGTCCTCCCTATCGAGGACGTCCTTGTAGGACGGTACCTTGTTGCCCGAAATCACCCTTCCCGAATCATATCTGCCAAAGCTACGGTCCAACTCCCTCAGGGCAGAGACCATCAGCCCTCTCATCTCGTCATTCTGCGTCACAGGATGTCTTACATCAGGGGTTGTTTAAGAACGTCACACGGAGGGGTGACCGAACAACTTTGCACAAGAACCGAAGCCAGCATCCGAAATGTATGTCCGAAAGTGGAAAAGTAAGGTGTTTAGATTAAACGGGTTTCACAGATTCTCCTCGGTCCTGATCCCCATGGCGACCTCGACCTCTGGGTCGAAAAGGATGATGACCATGAAGATGTAGGTGAGGATACCGATGGCCCCTGCGACCACGCTGTCGACACCGATGACCTCCATCAGGGACACGAGGAACAGGATCATGAACGCGATCAGCAGGATCGTCCAGATGACCTTATCGACAAATTGTCTCCTTCCATCTTTGATCCTCGTGGATATGAGGATCAGTATCAGGCCAACTACGATAGAAGATATCGCACCTGCGAAGAATGTTCCGATGTCCAGATCCGGGTACATGGCCGCTGCGGTAGAGAATACTCCGCTGATGATCGCTGCCGCACCGATGACCTTGGTGAAGTACGATAGTATGTCGATCATCTTGGATTTCTGTCCGTCGTTCACCTTCTTTCCGCACACGAAGTACATAGCACCTGAGATGAACTCGCCTATTGCCAAAATGACAAAGTAGACTGCATCATAATCCTCCAGCCCGGCTAAATCCAGGAAGGGCAGGATGATAGTCAGGACTCCTCCCAGAAACGTGAGGGCACCAACGATCATGAACGCTTTTCCCGCGTTCTTAGCGGTAAAGATTCCCATGCACCTGAAACGGGCACCTCGTTATATAGGGTTTTGCAAGAGGGGAGGAACGAACTTGGACCCGATATCCGTGAGAATACGATGGAAAGGGTTTGGTAAAGGGTTTGTTGGATTCTCAAAATCACATGTTCATTTCAGACTTGACTTCGGGGTCAACGAGCAGAGAGAGCATGAACACATAGATGATCAGGTCACAGATACCGACAGGGGCTCCGATGATGGTGATGATCTCACCGACAGCAGCGATGATGAGCAGGACGAAGAGGACCAGGAGGATGATCCAGATGATCTTGTCTCCGGTTGTCTGCTTTCCGTCGTTGATCTTGCTTGCGATGAACATGATGATGAGACCGAGGATGATCGAGATGACCGCTCCACCGAGTGCTGCACCGAATGATACGTCATCCAGTCCGACTGCCTCTGCGACTGCACCGCAGATTCCGCCGACGATGGTCACGATTCCGACGATCTTCACATACTGTGCGAGGATGTCGATCTTATTGGAGACCTCTCCGTCCCTCACTTTCTTACCGAATGTGAAGTACAGGCAGGCTGCGATGAGTGCACCTACCGCTACGATTATGAAGTATGCTGTCGAGTACTTCTTCAAGTCCTCGATATCCATAAATGACAACACGATCAGAAGGATTGCCGCGATTACCTCGACGACAGCCAGGATCATGAATGCCAAACCAGCGTTTTTAGCGCTAAAGAATGCCATGCTACTGAATCGCAGGCATGAGTATATACGCTTTTCCGAATTTTCATGAAAAAACGTACCATTTTTTCCGTATGTACCAGATGGTAAAAACTGTCCTGTGGGGAAAGGTCTGTTAAGATCATCGTCCCAAAGACTGTCCGAGCAGTGTTGAATGCTCGAAAACCCCTTTTACGTACGTACGTACCTGCGCAACCAATATAAACAGGGTGGAATTACCGCAACATCATTCCAAAGGGATGTTGACGCATGGATGAAACGGTACTGATCGCATCGATGGCAACTCTGGTCATTCTGTCCGCCTTCTTATCGATCATAAGCAGCAGGATCAAGCTGCCCCCTCTGATAGGGTTCCTTGCGGCAGGTATCATCATCGCCAACTTCATGGACTTCACGGAGGACGGTGAGCATGTCGTCGAGATCTTCTCCGATCTGGGATTGATCATGCTGATGTTCTCCATAGGTATGGAGATCAACCTGCGTCAGCTGAGGAGCCAAGGGAAGTTCGCCCTGATCGTCGCGATAGTGCAGTTACCGCTGATGGTCGCCGGAGGTCTGATCTCGGGACTCATCCTGGGATTCGACATGCTGCAGAGCATCTGTCTCGGATGTATCATATCCGGTTCGAGTACGGCCGTGGTCACTGCCGTCCTGAAATCCCAAGGTAACCTGGACAAGGAGCACATCGACACACTGATCCTCGTGACCATCATGGAGGATATCGGACAGGTCATAATGCTGTCCATGCTGACCCCCATGCTCCACGGGAGCGAAATGAGCAGCGACGCCCTCGTCATACTCATCATCCAGATTGCCGTGTTCATGATCGCTTGTTTCACCGCGGGACTCATCATCGTCCCGAGGGTCATCGATTATTACTACAAGAGGTCCAACGACGAGCTGATCTCCCTGCTCTGTATCGGAGGTCTGTTCGTACTTTGTTACGCTGCGACCAAGATGGGACTGTCCGTCGCTATCGGTGCTTTCCTGATGGGAATCATCGTCGGTTCGTCGCGTCCGAAGGATGCGGTCAACAGTTTCGTGGAACCCCTGAAGAGCCTGTTCATGTCCATGTTCTTCATATCGGTGGGAATGGAGGTCACCCTGAACGGTCTGACCGAGAACGTCGCGCTGATCGTGATCATATTCCTGGTATTCCTGGTGTTCAAGAGCTCCACCGTCTTCCTAGGTTATTGGATCGGCAACGGGGAGCCCCGCGCCGGATTCCTCTCGGCCATTGGTCTGTGCGCCATGGGAGAGTTCGCATTCATCATCGCCAAGGAGGCGCTGGACAACGGTGTTGTCGATGAAGGGTTCTATACCGCTGTCATCGGGGCCGCGTTGCTGTCCATGATCGTGATGCCCCTGCTGAACAAGGTATCTGGTCAGACGTATGATGCGATGCACAAACACTGCCCCAAGTTCCTCATGAGATTCTTCACGAAGCTCACGGAGAAGAGGGACAGGCTCTACAGCGGATTGGACCGCCTGGCCGTCGGTACCAAGGAAGCACTCGGAAAAGGGTTCGCCAGCATCTACTTCAACATCTTCCTGATCGTGCTGATAGAGGTCATCTTCTACTTCTCGTACGACTTCGTATGCAAGTGGTTCGTGGATAACTTCGGGGCCGAGGACATCGTCTGCAGGACAGTCATGATGACCGTTAACTTCCTCATACTGCTGATACCCTGCATCGGATTCTCTAGGAACCTGAGGCTCATCCTGTACATCCTGAACGCGGTGAAGATGGTCGACAGGGACTTCGGCGAATTCGACAAGCACATGAGGTTCCACGACGTACTCAATCCGCTGATCGTCGGAGGAGCGCTGTCCATATTCATCATCATCCTGGTGCCCAACAATCTCGCGACACCCATCCACGTCGGGATAGCCGTCCTGATCATATTCTTGCTGACTATACGCCACATCTATCTGATCAAGAAGGGAAAGATCCCTCTGCTGCCGCTGATTCCCATCAACGAGGAGACCAAGAAAGAGATCGAAGAGGAGATCGCCGAGGAACAGGCAGAGGAAGCCGCTGAGGAGGAATCGACTCCTATAAATCAGTGACACCATACCTGATACCATGAGCAGCAACACCAATTGGGGTGCTATAACCGGAGCGATGCTCCTGTTATCCATCGCCGCAGGACTCATATGCTTCTACGTGGACGGATCATGGCTGATGGCCATCGGATTGCCCATAGTCATCTTCGGTACCTTCGAGCTCCTTTCCTCATTCTTCAGGAACAGCGAGGAGGACCGCTGGGGTACATCCGATTCCGGTGCGGCCGTATTCTTCGGATTCACACTGCTGGCCATCGGCGGTGCATTACTCGTGTACCACTTCGCCAACGACATCATCTTCCCCATAGTGTACGCCATCGTACTGGCCGCCGTGTACCTTCTGCTGAGGGCATCGGTGAAGAAGAACGACTGAGACCGTCCGATGCCCAACTAAATATATGGAGGGCGTTCTACACCGACCAAAAGCTTCGGCTATGGACTGGATAGACATGTCTGAGAAACTTAAGGCAGGTATTCTGGGAGCCACCGGAATGGTAGGACAGAGATTCGTCTCGCTTCTGGCGGACCACCCCTGGTATGAGATCACCGTGCTCGCGGCCAGCGAGCGTTCCGCAGGGAAGACCTACGAGGAGGCCCTCGGAGGACGCTGGAGCATCGAGACACCGGTGCCCGAGAAAGTGAAAGGCATGATCGTTCAGAACGTCAACGAGATCGACGACATCTGTTCGAAGGTCGATTTCGTGTTCAGTGCCCTGAGCATGTCCAAGGAAGAGATCAGGGAATTGGAGGACGCATATGCGAAGCACGAGACCCCTGTCGTATCCAACAACAGCGCGCACAGGTGGACCCCTGACGTGCCCATGATACTCCCGGAGATCAATCCCCACCATATCGAGGTCATCGACGCTCAGAAGAAGCGCCTGGGCACCAAGCGCGGATTCATCGCGGTCAAGCCCAACTGCTCCATCCAGAGCTACACCCCCGTATTGGAGGCATGGAAGGAGTTCGAGCCCTACGAGGTCATCGTGACCACCTATCAGGCAATCTCCGGAGCGGGAAAGAACTTCGACACCTGGCCCGAGATGGTCGGCAACGTCATACCCTTCATCTCCGGAGAGGAGGAGAAGAGCGAGAGGGAGCCCATGCGTATCTGGGGAAGGGTCGAGAGCGGAGAGATAATCCCTGCGACCGAACCCAAGATCACCAGCCAATGCATACGTGTCCCTGTACTGTACGGACACACCGCAGCGGTGTTCGTAAAGCTCAGGAAACAGGCGACCAAGGAACAACTGATCGAGGCCATGGAGAGATTCTCGGGAGAGCCTCAGAAGCTCGGTCTTCCCAGCGCGCCCAGGCAGTTCATCAAGTACATGGAGGAGGATAACCGCCCCCAGGTCACTCTGGACGTGAACTACGAGCACGGGATGGGCGTCACCGTCGGAAGGCTCAGACCCGACTCCGTATATGACTGGAATTTCGTGGGTCTTTCGCACAACACCCTCCGTGGTGCGGCGGGAGGAGCGGTGCTCTGTGCAGAGCTCCTCACGGCTAAGGGACTTATCACAAAACGCTGATAATCAAGGGGTCAACGGACCCCTGTTCTTCAGATTTCCCGAGTCACATTTTTCTACGACCGGAACGGTTCACTGTCATGGACAATACGGAAAAGGGACAGTATTGCTTAGCGATATTCCGCATACTTGTAGGATGCATCATGATCTGGCCATTCTTCGACAAACTTCTTGGCCTGGGATTCAAAACGCCTGCGGGATCCGGTATGATCGACGGAGTTTCGCCCTCTTCCTTCGTGGTCTACGTCACCGGCGGGATATTCAAGGACTTCTACGACTCCCTGGCCGGAAACCAGGTCGTAGATATCATATTGATGTTTGGATTGCTCGTGCTCGGTACGACGCTCATATTGGGCATCACATCGAAGCTCACCACGATCGGGATCACAGCCTTCATGCTGATCATGTACTCCCTGCATATTCCTCCTGAGGATAATCCGGTGGTCGATCACAGGATCATCATAATAGCAGGGATGGTATCCGCATACTTCCTGGGAGGATACGATAAACTCTCGCTCAATTCCAGATGGAAGGAGACTTGGCTCGTGAAGAGGTTCCCCATACTGGGATGAATCAGATTCCGATCTGCTGCATGCGACCGTTCATCATTCCATGAAGTGAGTATTATTAAATAAAGAACTGACAGAATCAAGATAGTGAACCCTGCTCAGTTCATGACTCTAGAGAGGTGAAAAGTATGTATACAGATTCCGAGAACGCAGCCAGATGCATGGACATACTTAAGAACGCAGTCGGCACTGTCGATATGGAACGCTTCATCTCCTATGTCATAAGGGAGAGTTCCGATTACACCCTCTGGAGAAGACAGGTCTACGACGACATGACCGTGGATGAGGTCCTGGACAACGCTGCAGAATGTGCAAAGGCGCACCCT
>JAFUHJ010000011.1 GCA_017468935.1 Candidatus Methanomethylophilaceae archaeon | reverse complement strand
GTGGAGCATGACCTTCTCGGCCACACTGCCGTTGAGGATCTTCTTGAATCCCTGACGACCCTCGGTACCCATGACCACGAGGTCGAACATGCCCGACTTCCCGATGATCTGGTCCACGGGATTGCCCATACCGATCTCGGTGGCGACCTCGATGCCTTCGGCGGCACACTTCTCCGCTACGGTCTTCACAAGGGATTCCGCGTCATAGTTGTTGCTCTTCACGGAGAATACCGTGAGCTTCCCTTTGATGCGCTTCACCGTTTCTATGGCGACATCGATGGCGGCATCGTTCTGATTGGCCACTGGAAGGAGCACCTCCTCGATCTTCCTTGAACCCGATTTCAGAGTGAGAACGGGACAGTATGCGTTCTCTATGACCTTGTCAGCAGTACCTCCGACACGTCCGTATCCTCCGGACTTTCCGGTGACTCCCATGATGATCATATCGTGACTCTTGGAGAGTTCCGTGAGGACCTGGTAGGGGATACCCTCTATGAGCTTGGTGTCGACATCGAGTCCCTTCGCTCTGGCCATAGCCGCGGCGTTCTCGAGGAACATCTTACCCTCGGTCTGCATCCTGAAGGATATCATGGCACCTCCGTCGATGGATCCGAACCTGTTGTACTCGGTCACATCGACAACATAAACGAACGTGATGTGGGAAGCGAACACACCTGCTGAGTGGACGGCGAGGTCCACGGCAACTTCAGAAAGCGAACTGCCGTCTATCGGCACCAGAACATTGTCGAACTTCATTGAGGTACTCTCCAATCTAACTTTCTTTGTATCATGAATGCACCCCTGTCGGTTTATATATTGCCGTAGTGGATGGGATTCTCGGATACAAATGACTACTGAACCACCGACCGACAGTAATTAATGTCCGTTCGGGGGTCATGAGAACAAGGAGAGACCGATCATGGGTTGCAGCGGAGGTTCCTGTTCATCTTGTTCATCATGTTCCACCGGAGACGGCAGGGACGACAACGAACTCCCGCCGGGGATGCTCGACAGGTACGATCTCGACCAGTCGACGGCCGACGGTGCCCTAGTCTGGTTGGAGGTGCTCAGGTGTCCGGACGGGCCCAGGATAGCCGACGCGAGCATGCAGGTGCTCGGAGAGGTCTGCAGGATAAACGGCGGAAGGACGTTTGCCGTCATATTCGGCGGTGCCGATCTCAAACCTCTGTACCCGCAGATATTCGGTCAGGGCGTAGGTACGATCTACCACGTAAGGGATCCCGATTCCGAATGCTACGATTCCAACACGTACTCCATCACCATATGCGACATCATCGACAGGGTGTCCCCTGCGGTGGTGGCCCTCGGTGCTTCCGAGAGAGGTAATCAGCTTGGAGAGAAGATCGCATCCATGCTCGGAGTCGAACTGAATCCGGACTGCACAAGCATCAAGATGGACGGAAGGATGCTCTCGACGGAACCTGCTCCCTTGGGTCAATTCCTCATGGCGAACAGGAAGAAGTTCCCTCAGGTGGCGACTGTCAGATTGGACAGCTATCCCACTCCAGAGATCACAGAAGGACAGGGAACGGCCATATACTGGCAGTCCAGAAAATGGATGTGAGACCGTGCCCCGGGGGGCACGGAATTGGTTTTTGATCGATTATCAGAACTTGCTTCCGATCTCTGCTGCCTGAGCGAGGATCTCGGGGTTCTGCTCTGCCTCGTGAGGAGGGTTGCCTCCGGTCATGGTGACCTTTCCGATGCAGTCGAACTTGAAGAACGAGCCCATGCGTCCCGCGATCTGGTCTGCGAGCTCGTCGGCACCTCCGGTTCCGGCCGTGACGACGACTGCGAGCTTCTTGGGGGTGACGTTAGGGGTGAACGATCCGTCGATGAAGCTGAAGAACCTGTCCTCGAGGAGCCTGTACTGACCTGTGGGCTGGCCGAAGTAGACTGCTGTGGAGAGTATGACCCCGTCGGATTCCCTTATGGCGTCGAGGATGGGTGTGATCTCGTCCTTGAGAACGCACTTGCCTGCCTTCTTGCATCCCATGCATGCGATGCATCCGCGCCTGTCCTTGAGCTCGGCGACGTTGAATACCTGGACATCGTGTCCCTTTCCCTTTGCCGCCTCGACCATGGATTTGACGATGGTGGCTGAGTTCGCATCCTTCCTGGGGCTGGAAATTACTGCAACGATCTTTGACATTTTTGTAACCTCGTTAATAGCTAAAAGCAGGGTGTATTTACAATCTGCTATCGATTGTTTGAGGAATCAAAACGGGAGATCCAAATCGCCACAGGGCACCATCTCCGGTATGTCGCCGAAGACAGCGACCTTGTCCCCTATGCATGCAAGACATCCTCTGACCCCTTCTATGGAGCCGATCGTCTCCAGGGCATCGGCGATTGTGTCCTCATCCTTGACGAGGTTCCCCAATGCTGTAGCACAACAATCCGCCAGGATCACATCGTCGGAGAATACTGTGCAGACGTTTGAATTCCCCAATGATACTGAAGGCCCTATCTTTGCGGATGACGAGCATATCCCCGTGATCCCCTCTGACCTTACGCTGAATGCGACATCCTTCAGCACGGGATGATCGGCGAACAGACCTACCGGGACCGAACGGTCCGAAAGGAACGCTATGTCCCCTCCATTCTCCACTATGGCCTCCTTTGCTCCCGCTTCCCTCATCCTCTCCACGGAATATACCGCAACGGCACCGGCAACACCGGCGAATGGGCCAACGCCTGCAAGGATCGATGCATTGCACATCCTGGAGATCAGATCATGATCCTCCGGACCTGCCTGATAGGGTTCGTACGTCATCT
>JAFUHJ010000135.1 GCA_017468935.1 Candidatus Methanomethylophilaceae archaeon | reverse complement strand
CCTATGTGGATGGTCTCCAGTTCGGAGATATCGTAGTTCCCGGCCTCGGGTGTGATGCCCTCGACATGGTAGAGCGCCATGGATCCTGATGCGGCCATAGCCGCACACAATGCCTTGGCCTCCTCGACCTCCGGCGTGATGTTCTTGAAGTAAGGGATGCCGGAACCGATGGCCATTCCCACGGCCTGTCCGAGCAGTGAATATGAGAATACCGAACCGTCTATGTCGGCATCGATGACGACTGTGGGTCTCCTGTTCTCGTCCAGGTGCAGACCGTAGTTGGCGGTCTTCCCGAGGATGGCCGCCGCCAGAGCACCCGGTCCGCCCTCCCTGTTGGTCCTAGCTCCGATATAAGAGTTGACGAAGCTCAGTGCGGATGATTCCGCCCATGCGACATGGTCCCCCATGGAAGGTACGTTGGGTCCGACGTATGGTGTGCAGGAGCATGTCTTCTCGATGCCCATCTGGCCGTAGAGGTCGATGATCCTGAGCTGCTTCCTGGCGAACTCCTCGGATATGTGCATCTCCTTCCATCTGGTCCTGTCCATACCGACAGGGTTGAGCGTTGATGGGACGGATACCGTGGCCCCTCCTCCGACCAGGTCCTCGAGGTACTTCAGTCCCCCGTCGCCGATCGTCTTGTAGGATGCTCCGGACAGATGTGCGGATGTGATGTCAATAAGATTGTCCGCGCCGTAGATCTTGCCCAATGCCGTGACCAGTTCCATGGCCTTCTGTTTTCCTTCGCCCTGCTCACCGTAAAGGATCGCTTCCTCTTCCCTTGTGAGGTCCATGCATGCCGATGGCGATGGTATATAATAAGTGACCCGAAGGAATCGTCACTTTTGTACATGTCTCCGTACATTCACTAAGATGATATACGGGTAGGGAATCCGCGAAGGTATGATAGTGGGCATATTCGAGGCCGCCATGCTCGTCTGCTTCGCAGCATCATGGCCGTTCAACCTCAGGAGAGCATACCTGGCCCGCACCAACGTCGGTACGAGCATAACGTTCATGAGCATAGTCCTGATAGGATACCTGTTCGGAGTGGCCAACAAACTGGTCAATGACGACATCAACTATGTACTGGCATTCTACATTCTGGACATCGCATTGGTCTCCGCTGGGGTCTTGATTTATATTAGAAACAGAAAATTCGACAACCTTTCCAGAAATAATGACTGAGCGTCGGATACATTTAATATAGTATCGGGATTACATGGCGTCCGATGCAATCTTTAGAGCAATTAACTTCTATGGCTGAAGCGGGGGACGTGCAATCCTGCTTCAAGCTCGGGCAGATATTTGCGATCGGAGAGGGAGCGGAGCAGAATGATACTGCCGCTTTCGACTGGTATCTCAAGGCCGCCAAGGGAGGAAACGTCCTGGCAGCCCTGGTTATCGGTACCTGTTACAACAACGGCATCGTCGTTGGACAGGACGCGGACGAGGCCGCCATGTGGTACCTCCGCGCAGTCCGCAAAGGAAACCTGGATGCTTACCAGGCTCTGCTTGACTACTACAAAGTGCACGACACTCCCAGTGATGAGGGGGTTTTCGAATATTTCTTAAAGAAATCCGAGGACGATGCGGATGCAGCATACATTCTCGGAAGGTTGTACGAGCTCGGAGTCGGAACCGATTTCGATCCTGTCAAGGCATACGAGGCCTACAGGAAATCCGAGTCCATGGGCGACCTCGACGGTGCGTGTCAGTCCGCTGTCTGCGTTCTGAACGGTACCGGTGTGAAGAGGGACCGTGCGGAGGGAGCAAGATTGCTCCAGGAGCTCGTCGACAAGAAATTCGCACCTGCGTTTCTGGCATTGGCAAAATGCTACGAATACGGCTTCGGAGTGGAGCGCGACCAGAAGAGGACGTTCGCTTTGTACGACGAAGCTGTCGCACTCGGATCCGTGGATGCCATGTACCACCTCGGAAGGTGCTACATGGACGGTATCGGTGTCGACAAGGACGGTAATTATTCAAGTTCATGGTACGCCGCAGCGGCCCTCAGGGGATCACGCGACGGTCTGTACGGAATGGCAAGGTGCTATCTGGGCGGAGTCGGAGAGGACAAGAACAAGGACAAGGGTCTGAAGTACCTCGACGCTGCGATCTCGTTCGGTCAGACCGACGCAATGATCATGCTCGGACAGCTGTATGCCAAGGGAAAGCAGGTTCCCAAGAACACCAAGGTCTCTGCCGAATGGTTCAAGAGGGCAGCGGACATGGGCGACGGCTACGCCCAGCTGGTCACCGGGGACAACTATGCGGAAGGCACCGGTTTCAAGAAGGATGCCAAGATGGCCCTCGAGTACTACATGAAGTCGGCGGCCCACGGCAACACCATCGCATGCTACAACATCGGAACCGCGTATGCGCTCGGAAGGGGAGTCGAGAAGAACAACGAGCTCTCATTCGATTGGCTCAACCGCGCCGCAGAGGACAACTTCATGAAGGCGATGTTCTCCGTCGCGGAGGCATACGCCAAGGGAAGGGGTACGCAGAAGAACTCCGAGAAGGCCTTCGAGCTCCACAAGAAGCTCGCCGAAAACGGATTCGGAAAATCCCAGTACCATGTGGCATACGCATACTTCGAAGGTGTCGGAACGGAGAAGAACGACAAGCTCGCATTCGAGTGGTTCGTCAAGGGTGCAGAGACAGGCAACGTGCTCTGTCAGTACTACTCCGGATACTGCTACGCCAACGGAATCGGAACCAAGGCCGATGAGAAGAAGGCCCTCGTGTGGTACACCCGTGCCGCAGAGCAGGGACACATCGTCTCTAGGGAGATCGTCGAGGGAGCCACCGGAAAGAAGGTCGAGCTCAAAGGCGACGAATCGCCCTTCCAGTCTTATCTGGCATCCGCCAACAACGGCGATCCCAATGCGATGTTCATCGTCGGACGCTGTTACCTGGACGGAGTCGGGACCGAGAAGGATCCCGTCGAGGCCAAGAAGTGGTTCAACAAGGGTGCCGCCAACGGAAACCTTGCGTCCAAGAGGGCACTCCTCCAGTTGAGGAGCACCGCCTGAATAAGGAAAACCAGGGGGACCCACCCCCCTTACTTTCAATTAATTATCCGAGAATCCTTATTTCTGCACCTATCGTGAAAGGTTCCGAAGGATACGATGCCGCGACTGAGATCCTTGTGGACAGAGATCCCTATCCGAACCGGAAGTGGTTTTCACAGACCATCTGATGGATTATGTGGGAGCTCGGACTTGGAATGGTCCATGCGGTGTGAGATAGGTTCAGAGGAGGTCTCTGAGCGATATCACTTTCAAGAGCATCTTTAGTGTTACTAATTTGAAATTCGTGTTACTTATAGAATCAAATAAGGGGTAGAGCGAATTACAGTGAAGAAGAAGAGATGAGTGGTCCCGCTGAGATTTGAACTCAGGACCTTCCGGTTATCAGCCGGACGCTCAAACCGTGCTAAGCTACGGGACCAACATAGTCCAGGATAGATAGGTCACATAT